>JBJTEQ010000112.1:0-10353 GCA_046092945.1 Kapaibacterium sp. (SeqCode) | reverse complement strand
GCGCAGGCCAGTCCTATCCGGAAGACCCCGAGCAGTTTGAGCGTTTCTGCCGGGAAGATCTTGGCATCCGCCGGTGGGACGGGCAAGCCCCCTCCCAAGCGGAGTTCGGCTCGTCAGCTCCAGACGTTGCGCTGATCCCCCATATCGATTTTCGCGTTGCTCCGAAGGTGTACGGCGACGCCTTCAGTGCCATTGCTTCAAGTGCGGCAGACCTTGTGGTGATGATCGGGACGTCACATTATTGGTCGGATCACCCCGTGATCATTTCCAATAAACCGTTTGAAACGCCCCTTGGCCCACTTCCGGTGATCGACCATGACCTGGCGATTCCCGAGGCAGATATCGCCCATAAGCCCGAGCATTCGCTCGAGCTCCATGCCGTGGCCCTGAGATACCTCTGGCCCGACCGCGATGTGGCGATCCTGCCGGTGCTTGTAACCTCGGCGATCTTTGAGGAGGGGGCTCTCGAAGAGTGGTCAGAACGCATCCAGGACGTCGTTAAACGAAGCGGCAGAAAGCCTATCTGGTTGATTTCGGGGGACTTAGCCCACGTTGGACGAAAGTTTGGTGATTCCTTGCCCGCTTCTGAGATCATTGCCGATGTCCACGAAGCAGACAGAGGACTGATCGACCATCTCGTGAAAGGGGCTCTGGCGAGCTACCGTGAAGAGATCGAAACTATCGACAATGCCTACAGAATATGCGGTTACGCCCCCACGGTTTTAGCCCTTACCTGCGTAGAGCCCGGAGCCGGACGATTGTGCTCCTACGACGTGTGGCATGAAGAAGAAACCCAGAGCGCGGTCTCATTTGCGGCAATCGTTTGGCAGAAATAATCCGCTCCCGTATGTTTGCGGGCTCTGGTAAAACCAACACGTCATTGAACCCCCTCGACGGGGAGGAAGAATCGGTATGAATCAGCACGGAAATATTACTCGCTCCGTTCGCGAGCAAGATGTGCAGCGCGACTGGCTTGTCGTGGATGCAGCCAACTGCACAGTTGGACGTCTTGCAACGCAGATCGCAACCCTCCTGCGCGGCAAGCACAAGCCACTCTTCACACCTCACGTTGATTGCGGCGACTTCGTCATCGTCATCAATGCTGATAAGGTGGTTCTCGAAGGCAAGCGCGCCGAGCAGAAGGAATACTTCCACAATACCGGATATCCGGGTGGCGGCCGCATGCGTTCGTTCTCGAACATCATGAAGAGCAAGCCAGAGGAAATCGTGGAGCTTGCCGTCAAGGGTATGCTTCCGAAGAACTCTCTCGGACGTGCGATTGTCAAGAAGCTCAAGGTTTACAGCGGAAGTGAGCACCCGCATTCAGCTCAGCAGCCCAAGAACTATGAGCTGCCATACCTCCACCTCGGTACGAAGTGAAAATCGGAGAATAAATGAAGACGTATACAGGAACAGGCCGTCGTAAGACATCCGTCGCTCAGGTTCGCCTGACAAGCGGCACGGGTCACGTGATGGTTAATCGCCTTCCTATCGACGAGTACTTCACGGTCGAAAACTATCGCCGTGATGCCATCCTGCCACTCGAGCTCACAAAGACGAACGGCCAGTTCGACGTTTTTGTGAACGTTCGTGGTGGTGGAAAGAGCGGTCAAGCCGGTGCTGTGCGCCTCGGTGTTGCACGCGCTCTGGTGGAGTACAACGACGAGCTCCGCTCGGCGCTGCGTCCAGCTGGTGTTCTTACGCGCGACCCACGTATGGTTGAGCGCAAGAAGTACGGTCAGAAGAAGGCCCGTAAGCGCTTCCAGTTCTCGAAGCGATAAGCTTCGAGGTCTGTCTCGGTCTCAATACGCAATCAACACGCATGCGTGGGGATTCCGTCGGTGGAGCCCGCTGGAGAAATCCCGGGTCCGACGGTTCGAACCACGCAGAGGTATCATCCAAAACAACCTAAGAGGTTTATCATGGCAGCAGTCAGCATTGAAGCCCTGCTCGAGTCCGGAGCACACTTCGGACACCTTACCCGCCGCTGGAATCCGGCAATGCGCAACTTCATTTTCATGGAGCGCAACGGAATCCACATCATCGACCTGCGCAAGACGCAGCTCCTCATCGACATTGCCCGTGACGCTGCCCAGGAGATCGCATCTCAGGGTCGTGGCGTCCTCTTCGTTGGTACGAAGAATCAGGCGAAGGGTGCCGTTGAGAACGAATCACGTCGCAGTGCATCAAACTACGTCTGCGAGCGCTGGTTGGGCGGTATGCTCACCAACTTTATGACTATCCGCAAGTCGATCAAGCGTCTGTCGTCGATCGATAAGATGGAGAATGACGGAACGTTCGAGAAGATCACCAAGAAAGAGCGCCTCATGCTGAGCCGCGAGCGCGATCGCCTGCGCAAGGTGTTCGGCGGTATCGAGGACATGACGCGCATCCCGGGCATGCTTGTGGTTGTTGACATCAAGAAGGAACACCTGGCGATCAAGGAAGCCAAGACTCTTGGTATTCCGGTGATCGGCATTGTGGATACGAACTCCGATCCTACACAAGTTGACTATCCAATCCCAGCAAACGATGATTCGATCAAGTCCGTTGAGCTGATCCTCAAGGTTCTTGCTGATGCCGTTGTTGATGGCCGCGAAGTAGCCCGTGCAAAGACGGCTGATCTTGCCGCTGCCGGCGAAGCTGCAGTCAAGGACATGGATGGCGACGAATCGAAGGTGCGCCGTCAGCTCCGTACGCGCAAGACCGGCGGCAGGTCTGATTCTGCCGAGTAAGCCCCCTTACACATCATCAACTCCCATTCGAAATTCAAGGACCTCAATCATGATTACCGCACAAACCGTCAAAGAACTCCGCGAGAAGACCGGCGCGGGCATGGCTGACTGCAAGAAGGCACTCGAAGAGGCCGGTGGTGATATGCAGGCCGCCGTTGAATGGCTCCGCAAGCGCGGCGCTGCATCTGTTGCCAAGCGCGCTGACCGCGATGCCAACGAAGGCATCGTCATTGCAAAGACCAGTGCCGATGGCAAGGTTGGAGCAATCGTAGAAGTTAATTGCGAAACAGACTTCGTAGGACGCAACGAAGAATTCGTTGCCTTTGCTAACGCGATCTGCGACGCTGTTCTGTCAACGTCGTTCGCCAGCGAAGATGACCTGTGGAATGCTACGCACGAGGGTAAGACGCTTGGAAACCTCCGTGACGAGATCCTTGCAAAGTTTAGCGAGAAGATCGGTCTTCGCCGCTATGCCCGTGTTGCAACTGATGGCTTCGTCACAGATTACAATCACGCCGGTTCGCGCCTTGGTGTATTGATCGACTTCTCCGGAACAAACGGTTCGGATGATCTCAAGCCACACATGCGCGACGTAGCCATGCAGATCGCTGCCATGCAGCCCCTTGTCGTCGAGCGCTCACAGGTCGATACGTCGACCCTGGAGAAGGAGATCGAGATCTACAAGCAGCAGGCCATCCAGGAAGGCAAGAAGGAAGACATCGCTGAGCGCATCGCACAGGGACGTCTCGGCAAGTTCTATGAAGAGAACGTTCTGCTCGAGCAAGTCTTTGTAAAGGACTCTGGTAAGAAGGTCTCCGACGTTGTTGCCGAGATCTCAAAGGTTGCCGGTGCTGACGTGAAGGTTGTATCTTTCCTCCGTTATAACCTGGGCGACAAGATCTAACGACCAACTGCGAGGGCGCCATGTCTGTGCTCTATAAGCGTATCCTCCTCAAACTCAGCGGTGAGTCGCTGATGGGCGAGCAGCATTACGGCATTGATGCAACGGCATTGAGGTCGTTTGCCGAGGATGTTAAGGAAGCGCACGACCTCGGCGTGGAGATCGGCATTGTTTTTGGCGGTGGCAATATCTACCGCGGAATGCAGGCCGAGCAGATGGGAATTGACAAGGTCTCCGGCGACCATATGGGTATGCTGGCGACGGTGATCAATTGCATCGCCTTCCAGAACGCGCTTGAGCTACTGGGTGTGCCAACGCGCCTACAAACGGCTATCCGCATGGAACAGATCGCGGAAGGATTTATCCGCCGCAGAGCCATGCGTCATCTCGAAAAGGGGCGTGTTGTGGTGTTCGGTGCCGGAACGGGTAACCCATACTTCACTACCGACACAGCCGCAGTTCTGCGGGCCGTAGAGATCGAAGCTGATGTGGTGATCAAGGGCACGCGTGTTGACGGAGTGTACGACAAGGACCCCGAGAAACATTCCGACGCAAAACGCTTCAGCGAGATCAGCTACAAGGAAACCCTTGAGAGGAATCTTCGTGTGATGGACATGACTGCCATTACAATGGCGAGCGAGAACAACAAGCCAATCCTTGTCTTCAATATGAATCAACGTGGCAACTTGCGACGTTTGCTCCTCGGCGAACCGGTTGCAACAATCGTGAAGGAATGATCCCATGCCAGTAAAGGATATCGTCGACAGTGCCCGTGACAACATGGCGAAGGCCGTTGAGCACGTCCAGCAGCAGCTTGCCAAAGTGCGCACAGGTCGTGCGTCGGCATCGATGCTTGACGGCGTGCGCGTTGAGTACTACGGTGAGATGACGCCGATCGGACAGGTAGGCAGCGTGTCCGTGCCTGATGCACGGTCGATCATGATCCAGCCGTGGGATCGTGCAGTTCTTTCCGGAATTGAGAAAGCGATCCTTGCCGCCAACCTTGGTATCACCCCACAGAATGATGGCCAGGTGATTCGCATCTCTGTTCCGCCCCTTACCGAGGAACGTCGCAAAGACCTTGTGAAGCAGTGCAAAAAGATCGCAGAAGAAGGCAAGCTTGCCGTCCGCAATGTTCGCCGCGATGCGAACGAAGAGCTGAAGGTAGCCGAAAAGAAGGAACACTACAGCGAAGACGATCGCAAGCGTGGTGAGGACGATGTCCAGAAGGTGACAGACAAGTACGTTGCCGACATCGATAAGATCCTTGGTGCTAAAGAAGTCGAAGTCATGGAAGAATGATCAACGAGCTCTTTACATGAAAAGGGCAGTTGTCTTGCTGTCAGGGGGCATGGATAGCTGTGTCACTCTGGCTGCTGCCCTAAACGGGGGCTACCAGGCGCACGCCCTGCACGTCAATTATGGCCAGCGTACGCAGGATCGAGAGCTGAGAGCTTTCAACGAGATCTGCGATCACTATTCGGTAGAGCATCGCCTTGTTGTTGATATATCACACCTTGCTGCCATCGGCGGGAGCAGTCTGACTGACCGCACGATCGAGATCAGCCGCTCGCCCCTTGCCGATGTTGGAGTGCAGCACAACAGCGAAGAGATACCCACCAGCTATGTGCCATTTCGCAACGCCAACATCCTGGCCATCGCTACGAGCTGGGCAGAGGTTATTGGCGCCGAAGCTCTGTTTATCGGCGCTGTAGAAGAAGACTCGAGCGGATATCCCGATTGTCGACGTGAATTCTTCACAGCATTTGAAAATGTCATTCGTACCGGGACCAAGCCCGGCACATTGATTAGCATACATACACCACTGATCGATCTCCGCAAGAGCGAGATTGTTGCACTTGGCACACGGCTCAATGCGCCGCTCGAGCTCTCGTGGTCGTGCTACGCCCGCCAAGACGTTGCCTGTGGTGAATGCGATTCTTGTGCATTGCGCCTTCGTGGATTTCACGAAGCTGGTTTGACGGACCCGATAGAGTACGCTTCATAGCGCGCACTGATCGCGCTATTGTCGCACACGTAGTGCGACATCCATACCACGACGATTCGCAAAGAACGCGACAACAATAATCGTCGTAGAGCTCCCCACAGAAGGTTGCAATAGACTTGCCTTGTACTTCATCGAAAGGATGGATCATGGCAACTCATTTCATAATCTACGTTATCACCGCGTTGGTGATGGCATTACCGAGCAGGGGGCGAGCACAGCTACAACTGCAGTCGCACGTCATCGGGTGCGGTGGAAGCATAGAGTCTTCCTTCACCCCTGGTGACGTAGCACTGTCCGGTACGATCGGGCAGGTTCTAAACTCCAGCAGGTTTGTTTTGAACTCCGTTTACCTCTTCGAGGGATTCTGGGTTCCGTGGCAATTCGAAGTTGTGTCGGTAGGCGAGCTCAGGGAATCCGCCGGACGTCTGAATGCCTTCCCGAATCCCTTCTCAGCGCGTGTTACGGTGCGCATCCCACATACAATGAGCGGTGATCTCCAGGTAGTGATGTTCAGTATCACCGGCGAGCGCATGAGGCAGATGTCGGTAACGGCATCGGCTACCACGGAAACAACCGTGGTGATAGATGCGAAGGACGATAATGGCATGAGCCTTCCGACAGGACTCTATGTGATCGAAGTGCGTGGCTCCCTGCTCAGCGGTCAGCGGGCAAGCATGCATCAGATCGTTCATCTGATTCAATGATCATGAGCACCCACAAACGAACAGGAATATCATAATGAAAACGACCATTTCACGGCAACTTGTCATATGCGTCAGTCTGGTTTTCGCACTGATCACTGGAATTACAAATGCCCAAACTCCACGAGTTATCTCTTACCAAGGACTTTTCACACAGCCCAGCGGCGAACCTGTTGTTGACGGAAGCTATCAGCTGGTTGTGAGATTGTTCACTGCTGAATCGGGCGGTACACTTCTGTGGGAGGAAAACCACACCACGAATGTTCGCCGAGGTCTCTTCAACATTTATCTCGGAGATCAGATTCCGCTCAGTGCAATCGATATGTCTTCCCAGCTGTTTCTTGAAACGGCTATTGTGGGCGGACCCGTCTTCCCGCGTACACGTCTGGCTATGGTGCCCATCGCTGCAAGGGCTCTAATGGCCGACAGTGCGAAGACGCTAACACAGTCTGCCAATGGATTTGTGAAGGCACTCAACGGTATGCAGGGTAATGTTCAGGTGCGCGCACGTAACGGCATTTCCCTAAGTCAGAACGGCGACACGCTTGTTCTGCAGTCAACCGTGCAGCCGAGCGGAATCCAATCAATGGTGAGTCCGGATAACACCATTAGGATCCTTGGCTCTGCCGGACCAACGGCTTCCATTGATGTGCGCGATGGAGCGATTACTCAGGCAAAGCTTGCCTACGGTGCCTTCGGGTCTAATGAACTTGCTAATGGCAGCGTGACAACGTCCAAGCTCGCATCTGGAACCATACCCACGTCTCTTCCCCCATCGGGTCCAGCAGGGGGCGATCTGACCGGAACCTACCCTTCACCATCTGTTGCGCTCGGTGCAATAACAACACCGAAACTCGCAGACGCTTCGGTTGGTACAGCGAAATTGGTCGATGCCTCCGTAAGCGCTCCAAAGATCCTTGATGGGGCGGTGACCACGGCCAAGCTGGCCGACGGGGCTGTTTCGTCACCTAAACTCTCGACCACTGGAGTGGTTGCCGGCACGTATGGCAATGAGATGAATATTCCGCAGATCACCGTCGATGATCGAGGCCGTATCCTGGTGATCTCTAACAAATCGGTTGCGGACTTCCCGTACATCGTCCAGGCCGGTGGTGATCTTATCGGGACATTCCCAGCCCCCTTCATCCGAACAAACGCCGTGAACACCAGTAAGATCCTGGACGCGAACGTTACCACGGAGAAGCTGGCCCCGTCGGCAGTGACCAACTCCCGGCTGGCCGCGAACTCTGTAACGACAGAGAAGATAGCTGATGGGACGATCGTGACGATGGACCTTGCTCCTGGCACCATTCCTACATCACTTCCGCCTAATGGTGCGGCAGGGGGTGATCTTTCAGGCACATACCCTAACCCGACGCTCTCGACGTCGCCGCAGACCGGTTCCCGCGTGATCAATGCTGTTCGGGCTGCCGCCCAGGCACTGGACCCAAATATTAACACGGCCCAGAACGTGGTCGTGCTGGATGCGTCGGGGCGTTTGCCGTCAGGACTGGTTGCCGAGATCGGGGATGTGAAGTACTCCTATGCCACGGCCAATCATAAGGGATGGTATCGTTTGAACGGTCAGAGCATTGGAGCATTGCCGGCCGTGGCCCAGGTAAATGCATCGACTCTTGGGTTTACCGGTACGCTGCCCGATACGCGGGACCGGGTAATCAAGCATCGAGATGAACTTGGTGTTGTAGGGGGCGGTCCGGAAGCCCTTGGGTCTGTTTCCGGCGAGAACACCGTTGTTCTGTATCCCGAGAACATTCCTCCTTTATGGGGATACACATCCTGGGGGGGCGGGCATAGCCATAACATTTCCGACCCAGGGCACTCGCATGGATGGTCCTATGGTACCGAGCCCGATGATTCCGGCACTGGCGGTAGCTACGATGAGTTTACCAAGACGCCTGGACCTCTATCAGGCGTCATTGAGCCGTCGACGACTGGTATCGCCGTTCAATACGGCGGCGACCACTATCACCAAGTCTATATTAATGATTACTCCCCCATGATGCCCCTGAACAACCGCCAGGCAAGCGTCAATATGAGTGCTTTTGTGTTCCTGGGGTATTGATAATGGCCGTTACGAGTAAGAATCAGCCCCCTATGAGCCCCTGAGCTTACCGACATAGTGGAACGGGGAAGCCCGATCATTGATCCGCCAGTGTATTCTGGACGTGAGAAATGGTCGGGCTTTCTATCTATTACTGTACAGTTCAATCTCGGTACGATCCGATTAGAATTGCCCGAATACGCATTTATACGGATAGGCAGGCGACCCGGCGAGCTCGATCGACGAGTTTATTTTTCCACACAGAGAGGTAAAAGTATTCACACCTCCCATCGAAAAATACCGTCGTGGGTTTGGATAAAGCAGTAGTGTGTCATAGATTGTACGTGATTCGAAAGGTTATGGAGCAGCGAATGCGTCTTTTCTGTACGCTGTTGCTGGCTGGGCTCATTGCGTGTGTCCAGTTTGCAGCATCACAACCGGTACTAACATCCTCCGTCATCGGGGCGGGTGGAGCGTTGCTTTCAGCAACGGGAACGGGCACAGCAGCTCTCTCTGGAACTGTTGGACAAACGCTCATTTCGGCGCAGGTCAGATCCGACAATACTGCGCTGTACCAAGGTTTCTGGGTTCCATTCCGTTTCGGAATTGTTGGGGTCGATGATGACCCGGACGAACAGCCCCTTGCTGAGTTCGGCAACTATCCCAACCCGTTTACAACTCACACAACAATTCGTTTCGCCACGCCTGTTGATGGGCGTGTCACAATTCGGGTCTACAATTTGCTAGGAGCACTTGTACGAACAGTCACGGCCGAAGTATCGATGGCTGGTTCGCAGGACGTGCTCCTTCATGCTGTGGACGATCTCGGGGTGCCTTTGCCGGCGGGGACATATATGTACGAGGTTGAGGGGACGCTTGTCTCCGGTCGTGCATTTCGCCGTTCACAGGCCCTTACAATCACTCGATAATGAACACATTTCTGGTCAGAACCATGAATCGACTTCTTCGCCCTTGCCTTGCCTTGCTCTTTGTGCTCGGCGTTATGGCAGCTGCCGTCCAGGCGACCTATGCGCAGATCGAGCGACAGATAAGCTATCAGGGCTTATTGACGCTACCGACCGGCCTGCCGCTGGATGACGGAAGGTATGATCTCGTCTTGCGCATGTACGATGCGCCTGTGGGTGGAAACCTACTGTGGGAAGAGACGCAGGGTACTACCATCACCAAGGGTTTGTTTAACATTTACCTTGGTGCGGTGGTTCCGCTCTCTGGTGTTGACTTTTTCAACACCCAGATCTACCTGGAGACAGCACTGGCTGGCCAGCCTCCGTTCCCACGCACGCGTCTTGCGGTTGTGCCGTATGCCATCCGCGCTGAGCGGGCAGGTACGGCCGATAGCATCAACGCGAATGCAACGGGCTTTGTGAAGTCGCTGAACCAGGCCGAAGGCAACCTTGTGATCGCTGGACGCAATGGCATCGTAGTCACGCGAACGAATGACACGATCAACATCGAGTCGACGATCACGTTCCAAGGAATTCTCAGCCTGAGCAGCCCGCAGAACACGATCCAGATCAGCAACCCAGCCGGACCAAACACAACGGTGGATGTTCGTGATGGGGCCATTACAGCCGCCAAGATTGCTGACAGCGTGATCCCCACGCAGAAACTCGTTGACAGCGTTATCACCACCGTCAAGATTGCGAACGGTGCAGTCACAGCAAACAAGCTTGCGCCGGGCGTTATCCCGTCAAGTCTCCCACCAAGCGGTCCTGCTGGTGGGGACCTCACCGGAACATATCCGAACCCTCTGATTGCCCTTGGTGCCGTAACTGGGCCGAAGATCGCCGATGGAGCTGTATCAACGCCGAAGATTGCCGACGGTGCAATTACAACTTCGAAGATCTCTGACAATGCGGTGATCACTGCGAAAGTTTCTGATGGGGCTATCACAGCGCCCAAACTTTCGACTTCTGGTGTAACGG
>JBJTEQ010000111.1:0-4004 GCA_046092945.1 Kapaibacterium sp. (SeqCode) | reverse complement strand
GCTCAGCGGCCTTGTTGCCCATAAAGACGGTATGGACGTCGTTATCGACTGTCAAGGCGTGGGCTATGCCGTCAGCGTTTCGCTGACTACTGCAGACATAGTGCCGAATGTGGGTGATCGCGTGACGCTCTACACGATACTTGCCGTGCGAGAAGATGCTATGCAGCTCTTCGGGTTCGCCAGCACGGCAGAACGGTCGATGTTTACACTCCTTACATCAATCCAAGGCATTGGTGGCAAAACAGCACTCGGAATACTTTCAGCATCCTCACTTGCCGACCTCCGAAAGGCAGTAGCCACCGGAAACGTGGCTGCACTCCAGCGTCTGCCCGGCATTGGAAAGAAAACCGCGGAACGCCTTGTCGTTGAACTCCGGGAAAAGGTCATTGCCATAGTCCCCGAGGGCACCGCAACAGCCGAACTACCCGCCACACGAGTCACAGAGGATGCTGTGAGCGCTTTGCTCGCACTGGGCTACGCCCGCTCAGTTGCCGAACGCGCGGTTGCCGCAGCTGTTGTCATCGACCCGGCACTTGCAGACTCCCCCGAAAAGCTGATTCGCGCGGCATTGCGAAACGCATAAGGGGAATGAGCTATAGCGGAAGGAGACGTCCTCCGCTCGCTTGCACTATTTTAGCACATCATGTGGAGATACCTGCTTAAGCGCATTGCGCTGTTTTTGCCGACACTCGTGATCATCACGATCATTTCCTTCGCCGTCAGCCGCTTGGCGCCGGGCGATCCGGCCGCCGCTAAGGTGGGCCAGGGTTCGGATGGAAGCATGGGTGGACGCAGCACGCTGAACGAGAAGACTATTGAACTGATCCGCAAGCAGTGGCACCTGGATAAGCCGATCTGGCAGCAGTATATGATCTGGACAGGGGGCTTGCTGTGCTTCGATATGGCGGAGGTCTTTTCCGAAAAGGGGACCAATTGGTCGGCGGCCACGTTTACCGGACGTCCGGACTTTGGAAAGTCGTTCATCGACAACCGTCCGGTGTTCGATAAAATGATCGAGCGCGTTCCGGTGACGCTGATCATGAACCTGCTGGCGATCATCATCGCCTATTCGATCGCCGTTCCACTTGGGATCTACAGCTCCACGCACCCTGGGACGACCACCGATAGGGTGACGACGTTCATCCTCTTTGCGATGTACTCGCTGCCGGTGTTCTGGATCGGTACGCTGGCGCTGACGTTTCTGGCCAACCCGGAATTCGTCTCGATCTTTCCATCGAGCGGACTTCGCTCTCCGGCCTTCAGTGCTAACTGGTCGGCATGGAAGAAACTCGTTGACTATTCGTGGCACCTGGCCTTGCCCCTTCTCGTTTACACGTATGCTGATTTCGCCTTCATCTCACGTCAGATGCGCTCGTCGATGCTCGAGGTGATCCGTCAGGACTACATCCGCACAGCGCGCGCCAAGGGTCTCAGCGAGCGCACGGTGATCTACCGGCATGCTCTGCGAAACGCCCTTATTCCGCTGATCACGCTCGTGGCCGCTCTGATCCCGAATCTGATAGGGGGCTCGGTGATCATTGAGTCGATCTTCTCCATTCCCGGCATGGGCGAGCTGTCATTCCGGGCTCTGATCTCGCGCGATTATCCGATGATCATGGCCGTGTTCACGGTGTCGGCTGTGCTGACGCTTATCGGCATGCTTGTGGCTGATACGCTGTATGCCCTTGTCGATCCCCGTATCTCGTTTGGGAAGAAGTCGTCATGAGTACCACCACCACACAGACCGCAGCCAACGCTGCGGCAACGGAAGGGGAGAGCTACGGGGCCTTTGTCCGCCGTCAGTTCCGCAAGAGTGCATTCGGTATGATCAGTGTCTGGATCGTTGCCACCATTGCGGTGGTGGCCATCTTCGCTGACGTTATCGCCAACGACAAGCCGATCGTCTGCTCCATCAAGAACGAAACACGCTTTCCGGTCTTTGTCGAGTACGGCGTCACGCTTGGCATAACGACATGGGGCGCAGACTTTGCCACGGCCGACTGGAAGACGCTCCTGTATGACTGGGCCGTTTGGCCTCCTGTTGCGTTTGCTCCGAACAGCACGGATAAGAATCTTGTGACGCTCAAAGACAGAGCCCCCTCGTCAAAGCATCTTCTCGGTACCGATGGACTTGGTCGGGATGTGCTCGCGGGAATCATTCACGGTAGTCGATATGCGCTCAGCATTGGCTTTATCGCCATGTCGATTGCACTGACTATCGGTATCATCCTCGGTGCGATTGCCGGCTTCTTCGGCGGAGTTGTCGACATTGTAATCTCACGTCTGATCGAGATCGTCATCACATTCCCGCGTTTCTTCCTCATCATCACCATCGTTGCCCTTGTCGAGCAGGGCTCACTCTGGCTGATCATGGGGCTAATCGGCCTCACCGGCTGGACCTCGATCGCACGCTTCATGCGTGGCGAGGTGCTGCGTGTTCGTAACCTTGATTACATCTCGGCCGCAACGGCCCTCGGCTACTCCACACCACGTGTCATCTTCCGTCACGTCATCCCCAACGCTATTGCTCCTGTGCTGATCTATGCTGCCTTCGGCATCGTCAGCGCCATTCTGTTTGAAAGCGCCCTTTCCTTCCTTGGTTTCGGCGTTCCGCCAACGGTGGTAACCTGGGGAAGCGTGCTGCAGGCCGCTCGTTCCAGCACCGCTTCGTGGTGGCTGGCAATCTTCCCGGGCCTGATGATCTTCATCACCGTCAGCGCCTTCAATCTTATCGGCGACGCTCTGCGCGACGCGACGGATCCGAGGCTGAGGAGCTAGGCGCATGCTTCTCATTATCCCGGCTATCGATCTGACCAATGGGCAGGCGCTACGGTGCATTCGCGGTGTGCCGGGGACAGAGGAGTTGTACTCGCAGATCAGCGAGCAGCCGGTAGAGCTGGCTCAGCTCTGGCGTCGGGAGAATGCCAAGTGCCTGCACGTTACTGATGTGGACTCATGGAAGGGGCAGCCATCGGAGGTGAATGACCGCACCGTGGTGCAGATGCAGAAGTCAGTGGATGTGCCGGTGCAATACGTTACACGCCGCTCAACCGTTGATGCCTACCGGTTATTGCTGGAGCAGGGCGTGTATCGCGTTGCCCTGAACGTTGTGGTCTGGACCGACCCCGAGGGCGTGCGGCAGCTTCTGCAGCAGTATGGTCCAAGTCGAGTGATCTTTGGCATTCGTGCCCATGACGGCAATATCGAGCTTGGTGATGGGGCAGGCACCGTTAGCGACGAGGATTTTATCCGTCGCGTTGAATCCATCGGCGGAAAGCGGCTGCTCTATACCGAAGTTGACTGGGAAGGAAATCTCACCGGCGAAGACCTTGCTACTATTCGACGGGTGGCGGCTGTAGCGCCCCTTCGCATGACGATGGCAGGGGGTATTGCATCGCCGCAGCAGCTGTGGTCACTGCAGCAGGACGTGCCGAGGAATGTCGACTCGGTGGTGATCGGACGCGCGATGTACGAGAACCGGTTCCCGTGTCAGGGCATGTGGCGCGACATCGAAGCGCAGGTTGAGCCAAGCATCCACAAGCGGGCTCACACCATCGGCGAGCAATCCTCGCTTACTGAATCCGATACACCAGCTCCGCCGAAACCAGAGGTAGATTGAGCGGGGTAGACGTCGCAAGCGTCATCCAGCGTCCTGATACGCTGAGGTCCAGTCGATCTGACAGGGGGATGAAGACACCAAGGTGCGCACCATAGGCAGCGCCAAGCGTTGACTGGAAGACCGGTGCTGAGGATAACGTATCCGGTGGACTGAGAAACGCAAAGCCCCCTTCAACTCCGAGGAACGGAGACCAGCCATGTTTGAGCGGACGCCATGTTGCGTTGGCCGTGATCTGTGTGATCGACAGGGGTCCAGCCGCAACGGTTGGCCTTGGAGCATTCCCGGTGGAAGGGGTCATCCACGACCCTCCGATACCCAGCAGAACGGTGCGCGATGGAGACCATAGGTAGCGCAGATCGAACTGTGCGGCCGAGCTCACTCCCGT
>JBJTEQ010000110.1:0-2337 GCA_046092945.1 Kapaibacterium sp. (SeqCode) | reverse complement strand
GTTCTATACGTTGCGGCACATCCGGACGATGAGAACACTCGTCTCCTTGCGTGGCTTGCAACCGGGCAGCATATCCGTACCGGATATCTTTCCATCACCCGTGGTGATGGTGGACAGAACATCATCGGTAGTGAGCAGGGGGCGCCCCTTGGCCTGATACGAACACACGAACTGCTAGCGGCCCGAAAGCTTGACGGGGCTGAGCAGTACTTTGCCCGCGCGATCGACTTCGGGTTTTCGAAGAATCCCGAAGAGACATTCCGTCAGTGGAATGATAGTACCTTGGTGTATGATGTAGCCCGAATGATCCATGACTTCAAGCCCGATGTGGTGATCTGTCGGTTCCCGAAGGATTCCATGGCCGGGCATGGTCAGCATTCAGCGTCGGCCATCCTTGCGGAAAAAGCGATGCGAATGTGTGAGACGGACCTCATGTTCTGGAAACCTAAGCGGCTCCTCTTTAACGCATTCCGATTCGGCAATCGTAGCACGATCACCGACGGAATGTTCCGTCTTGAGGTCGGGCACTACGACCCACTGCTTGGTATGGGCTACGGCGAGCTCGCCGGCATCAGTCGAAGTCTTCATAAGAGTCAAGGGGCTGGCACACCGCAGGTCCCCGGTGTGCAGCCGGAGTTCTTCGCCACGCTTATCGGCGAGTCGCCGGTGAAGAGCCTCTTTGACGGCATCGACACCACTTGGGGTCGAGTTGGTCACCCGGAAATCGGTGCCGTGATCGATCACGTCATTGAGACGTTCGATATGATGCATCCGGAGAAGTCTCTTGATGTGCTCCTTGAGTTGCGTCGTTTGATCATTGGCATCTCGGATCGTCACTGGAGAGCTGTCAAGCTGGCAGAGCTGCATGACATTATTCTCTCCTGTATGGGGCTCACGGCCGATGTGACGGTAAACACCCCGACAATTGTAACAGGTGATACGATTGCCCCGGTGGTTCGCGTCACAACGCGGGCAGGACGCACTGTCCGGCTCGGCCAGGTCGTCTATCCGAATGGACGTTTCCTGAAAGACATCGACTGTCCGAATGATTCGAATCGCGTGATCGAAGACGTACGAGCCCCCTTCGTCGGACCGATAACCGAGCCATATTGGTTGTCCCGAGATCCAAAGGGTGCATTGTTTACTATTCCGGACGAGACTCTGCTCGGCAAGGCCACGAGTCCGCCAAGCATCTCCGTGGTTCTTCGCTTTGCCTTCGGTACGGACACCATCCCGGCCAGAATCCCGCTGAGTTACAAGAAGTTGGATCCGCTCAAGGGCGATGTGATTGAAGAGCTCCGTGTAGTGCCCCATGTCAGCATCGAGCCTTTAAGTAGGGTGATCGTTTCGCAGGATGGCACACCAACAATCGGCATCCGCGTCAGGGCTTACAAGGCTGTGCAAGGGGCTGAGCTTGTCTGCTTTGATGGCTCGCAAGAAGTTGCGGTGTTGAAAGGAGTTTCTATACGTGCATCGACGGATACTCTGATCACGATCCGTCCAACACTGCGCTCCTCATCTACACTGAAGTTTATGATGCGCATTGCCGATGCGGATTTCACGCGTCAGGTCTCGACGATCAGCCATGATCATCTTCCAACGCTGCAGTACACGCAGCCGGCCACGGTCCGCGTATTGGTCGAGCCGATCAAGATCCGTGTAAAGCGTGTTGCATACGTTGCCGGAGCGGGAGAGTACACACCCGAGTTTCTTCGCAGCATCGGCGTAATCGTTGATGAGATCGATGATGAAACGATCCTGAAAACCGACGAGCTCCTGAAGTATGACGCCGTTCTCGTTGGCATCCGCGCGGTGAATACGCGCAAGTCCATGCAGTTCCTTATGCCGTCGCTCATGACGTACGTCGAGCGTGGTGGGACATTGGTGATGAGCTACATGACTACGCAGGACATGGCAACGAAGACGCTTGGACCATACCCGTTTATTCTTGGACGCGCACGGGTGACGGAGGAAGATGCACCGGTTCGTGTTCAGAAGGCCGACCATCCGCTACTCGCCGGACCGAATCGTATCACTGCTGCTGACTTTGAAGGATGGGTGCAGGAACGCGGCCTTTACTATGCCGAGAACATCGACTCGCGCTATGAGACGCCCCTTTCCATGAACGACACAAAGGAAGCTCCGAATTCGGGTTCACTCCTCTATGCGCGTTTTGGCAAGGGACACTACGTGTACTGCGCACTCTCGCTTTTCCGACAGCTACCAGCCGGAGTGCCCGGTGGCATGCGCATCCTCGCTAACCTTCTCAGCATTGGAAAATGAGCACCCTTGATTGGGGTGTGTTTCTCACAACGCTCCTCGGCGTTGTTCTCTACG
>JBJTEQ010000109.1:0-16698 GCA_046092945.1 Kapaibacterium sp. (SeqCode) | reverse complement strand
GAACCATCACGCACGATCGCATTGACGGCTTCAATATCGTGATAGAGCACAACGTCCTGCTCTGTAAAGGCAACAACATTTCGCACACAGGACATTGCCCGTTCAAGGGGCTCAGAACTGCGCAGTGGTCGGAGCATTTCGATACCTCTGCTTGCGCAGAGGACCTCAATGCCAATAACCGCCTCCACGTTACGCATCACATCCCAGAGCTTGCGTGCGGCAATACTGCCCATGGAGTTGTGATCTTCCTGATTGGCCGACGTCGGAATGCTGTCAACACTTGCCGGATGTGCCAGCACCTTATTCTCACTTACCAGCGCGGCGGCAGTGTACTGCGCGATCATCATACCCGAGTTCAAGCCCCCTTCCCGCGTAAGGAAACGGGGGAGTCCACCAAGGACATGGTTGACAAGGCGCTCTGTACGGCGCTCGGAAATGTTCGCGAGCTCAGCAATTGCAATGGCAAGGAAGTCCAATACAAGGGCAAGGGGCTGACCATGGAAGTTGCCGCCCTGAATGTGCGTATCGTCATCAGCGAAGATGAGCGGATTGTCTGTTGCGCTATTCATCTCGCGCTCGACAACGCCGGCAGCATACTCGATTGTATCACGCGAAGCCCCATGCACCTGCGGCATACATCGCAGGCTGTAGGCATCCTGCACCTTACCGTCACCGGTTCGGTGCGACTCGCGGATCTCACTACCGTAAACTAGTGTACGGAGGTTCGCTGCCACCAGACGCTGTCCGGGGTGCGGACGCACTGCATGCAGACGGTCATCGAATGCCGCATCGGTTCCCCGAAGCGCGTCAAGCGACATCGCACCAGAGAGATCGGCCATGCGCGCCAGACGCCTTGCCCGTGCAACAGAGAGCGCACCAAATGCGCACATCATCTGTGTGCCGTTGATCAGCGCCAAACCTTCTTTTGCGGCAAGACGTACCGGTTCGATACCACTCGCACGAAGTACTTCAGCGCTCGGCGCGCGCACGCCATCAACGAGGCACTCGCCCCTTCCAATAAGACACAAAGCAAGATGAGAAAGGGGCGCCAGGTCACCACTGGAACCTACAGATCCCTGACTCGGGATATAGGGCACGATATCGGCATTCACCATGGCAACAAGCGCATCGAGCGTTGACTCTCTCACGCCGGAATGCCCCTTGGCAAGGGCATTGATGCGAAGCACCATCATGGCCCGCACAATGGCCTTAGGAAGGGGCTCCCCCGTTCCCGCCGAATGCGAAATGATCAGGTTCTCCTGCAGACGCTCTACGTCAGCACGCGAAATGGCCACATTAGCAAACTCGCCAAAGCCAGTGGTCATGCCGTAGATCACACGTCCTTCATCGATCCAGCGGTCAACTGCCGCGCGCGCTGCGCGCACCTTGTCCCGCGCCTCTGGCGCAACATCAATGCGCACCGTTGTGGTGTTCGCTATCAGCTCAAGATCATCGATCGTGAGCGATGTACCGTCGAGATGGATGATCATGTACGTTGCTTCCGCAATTACGAGGAGTACGGAATTACTGAAGTACTTGAGTACTTGAGTACTTCAGTAATTATTCAAAAACGAGCTCCACGCATATTCGGATGGCACCCGACGTCCCTGCTGGGCAAGTTCAATCAGGTAATCCGCCGTGGTCTTGAGAACCCACAGGAAGTTGTCTTCTTGAACTGAGGTACGCTCTGCATCCGGTGCAGGGTTCATGTAGTCGATGGCATAGGGGATACCATCGCGTACGGCGAACTCGATCGTGTTGAATTCGTAGCCCAGCATCGTGCAGATCTTGATGCAGTAGTCTTCAAGTCGGGCAAGCATTTCCGGTGTTGGAGCAAAGCCCGCCTTATAGCGCAGATGATGAGGGTTACGGGGCTCATATGGCATGATGCGCACGTGCTTCTTCCCGATGCAGTAGCAGCGGTAGTATTCGGTGAATTCGATGCCTTCCTGCAGGGTCATCACAATGTCCTGCGTCTCCGAGTATGCCGCGAAGAACTCGTCGATCGAGTTGACCTTGTACACGTGCTTCCAGCCCCCTCCATCGAACGGCTTCAAATAGGCCGGAAAGCCTACATGGTCGAAGATCTCCTGCCAGTTCAATGGGTAGACCAGATTGCGGAACGACTCAGCCGTGGTGTCTGGCGGATGGTTCTTGCTCGGAACAAGCGCTGTGCGCGGCACCGGAATGCCCACTTTGTCGGCCAGCGCATAGTTGAAGAACTTATCGTCGGCCGACCACCAGAAGGGGTTGTTCACTACGCGCACACCATTTAGCGCAGCCAGCTTGAGCATGGCGCGGTAATACGGTACATCCTGCGAAATGCGGTCGAGGATCACGTCGTATTCGAAGAGCGACTCCAACGTAACCGCCCCGATCTTGACGAATTCTGCGGCCACCCCGGCGTGGCGCGCATTGATCTCCTCTACCAGCGCCGGCGGGAACGACTGTTCCATGCCGAATAAGAGTCCGATCTTGTTCATGGGGCTTTTCTTTCGTAGGAGTGTAGGCCGCAAAAATAGCTGACGAGCGCTGCCCAATGGACAGGACCTAAAGTGAGATAGCTGACGGAGCTAAAATAGCTGCGTCCATAAGTCAACCTTAACCCTCAGTATTTCATATAGTTACGAGGTCTGCATCTAAAGTAGCAGTTGCCCCCTGGTAAAGTATGCTCGGGTGATCTTTGTCTCACCCCTCCATGTAACTCAGTAACTCAGTAACTCATCGAAGGTGGATCCCTGCTTTCGCAGGGACGACATCAACGGGCGAGACTGCGTCTCGCCCCTACAGCAAATCAAACCCTCGTTCTTCACTGTACAGCCCATAGGGGGCTTTGCCGCCAAGCCAGTGGCCGAGGTTGACGTAGAGGCCCGTGCCGATCGGGGTGACTTCTGCGACGTGACGGTGACCCATGACCACGATGTCGAAGCCGTCGGCAAGGCGGGCTTCGGCAAACTCGCGAAGGCCATCGCGTGAGCCGTAATCACGTCCGCCGGTGAGGTCTCTGCTTCCGTGTGATGTGCGCGATGCGAGCGAAATGCCAAGGTCGGGGTGGAGCTTTCGATACACCCACTGAGCGAACCGGTTTCGCAGAACGGACCGCAGCACAAGGTATCCGGTGTCGTTGTGCGCCTTGCCATCGCCATGGGCGATGTAGAATCGCTTTGAGCCGATCGTTGCTGACACATCACCGAGGACCACCGGGATCTTGAGTTCCTGCTCGAAGTACCGGTAGTGTCCGAAATCGTGATTTCCCATGAGGTAGATCAGCTCGATGCCCGCATCGGAAAGGTCGTGCAGCAGGGCGAGCGTGCGGACAAAGCGCGACGGAACAACTGTGCCATAGTCGAACCAGTAATCGAAGAGGTCGCCCACGATCACGATATGTGATGAGGTCTGCGCGACGTTCCGGAGAACCGACAGCAGACGATCTTCCCGCTGTCGGTCGTCCTGGCGAGCCCCATATCCAAGGTGGACATCTGACAGAAAGGCAACAGTCTTACCCTCCGGAACGTCCAGAGCGATCTGGGTAAGGGAAACCACGGGCGAAAGCATGATGATAAGATAACGCCATGAAGGGCCCAGACGGCTATCTTTGCCAGTCGTATTTCCAGCTCGCAATGTCCGTTACCCCCACCACACGCAAGCGCGTAACAACGCGCCGCCTCGTCGACATGAAGGCCGCCGGCACGCCTATAGCGTGCCTGACGGCCTACGATGCTATTTCGGCGTAGCTGCTCGATGCAGCTGGGGTGGATGTTCTGCTGGTTGGCGACTCGGTCGGCAACGTCGTGCAGGGCCACGACACCACCATCCCTGTTACCCTCGAACACATGATCTATCACACGCAGGCCGTGGTTCGCTCCGTGGAGCACGCCCTGATCGTGACCGACATGCCGTTCATGACGTATCAGGTTTCGCCGCAGGAAGCCTTCCGCAATGCCGGACGTCTGATGAAGGAAGCCGGCAGCGGCGCCGTCAAGCTTGAAGGGGGCCAGCGTATCCTCGAAGCGGTCCGCCTGATGACCGAGAACGGCATTCCGGTGATGGCCCACCTCGGCCTTACCCCGCAGAGCATCCACCAGTTCGGTTCGTACAAAGAGCGTGGCGTGGATGAGGAAGAGGCCGATACTATCAAGCGCGACGCAGTTGCCTTGCAGGAAGCCGGAGCATTTGCCATCGTCCTGGAGAAGATCCCGTCGGCCCTGGCGGCCGAGGTGACAAAGCTTGTGGACGTGCCGACGATCGGCATTGGTGCTGGACCATCCTGTGATGGACAGATCCTTGTCTGGACGGACATGGTGGGAATGTCCACCGAGTTTCGTCCACGGTTTGTGCGACGCTATGCCGAATTGCACAGCGTCATCACCGATGCAGTGCGCTCTTACGTTGCCGACGTCAAGGGGCGATCCTTCCCCACCCAGGAGGAGAGCTACTGATGAGCCCCTTGCCAACAATGCTCGTCGTGTCGATGTTGATCGGTTTTATGGTGTTGGCTGCCTCATGCACCAGCAACATGGTAACGCAACCGACAGACGTGGTGTTTCCGGACACCAACGTATCATTCCGCGCCCATGTGCAGCCCTTCCTCGCCGTCAGTTGCGGCGTGGGCGGATGCCATGCCGACGTGAACCCCGCCGGACGTATCCGTCTGACATCATACTCGACACTCATGTTTGACCGTGCCAATCTCATTGTTCCTTCCAAGCCCGACGAAAGTCTTGTCATTCAGGTCCTGAATGGTGTTTTTGCCCATCCATGGGGGTATCTGCAGGACCGCATCACTGCGAACCATCGCCGTGGAATGGCACAATGGGTATTGGAAGGGGCTCTCAACAACTAATCGCAAACGATAATCTCCTGGAGAATCACCGCATGTTCTTGAATCGTGCATTGGGACTCACATTCGTCCTGCTTCTGACTCTTGCCGGCTGTTCGCGCAAAGCCACTCCCGTGACCATTGAAGGATTCGAAGTCCGCAAGGACGAGGCTCGGAAGTTCGAAATGAAAGTCCCGAAGAACTGGTTTACACAGCAGCGCCGTGGGGACCTCATCCTGTCCGTGTCCACCAAGGCCCACAGCTCGCGGTTCCTGTCGTTTGCAAAGGGTAAGGGCGGAGCCAAGGTTGAAATGCGGGTGATTCCTATGGACTCCACGACAACCATCGACTCACTTGTCAAGCGCTCAAAGCTGGAGTTCGAAGACAACCTCGATCGCTACGAGCGCACCACAACAACCCTTGGAGGCAAGCCCGGACAGAAGCTGAGCGTGAAGTTCGACCAGGAAGACGGCGAGTATCGCTCGGAGGCATATTTCGCAGAGAACGACTCACTTATAACGATCGTTACCTTCGCAGCGTTTGGCAACACCTTCTCGGATTATGTGAAGGACTTCCAGGAAATCCTTGCATCCGTCAAGCTTGCGGTGCGTCCGGTTGCTGCCCCAACAACACCGCAGGGTCCGGCAGCTCCAGAGCCCCCTTCCGATACCCTCCGCAATTACAACGCACCGGATTTCACGATCCAGATTCCGCAGAACTTCAACGGCACAAAGGGCCAGTCATCTGGTCTTTCATCGATGAGCTTTGCCGGTTCGCGACTGGATTGCACGATTCAGGTCGACGTCTTTGACGCAAAGGATCAGAAGAACCTCGACAAGATCATTGAGCAGAACAAGGGTAAGTACGGCGGCGGAAACGCGGCCGCAACCACGCTGTCAGGCGTAAAGGCCTACTACTTCACCTACAACCCTGCGGCCAACATCCAATCGCGTGCGTACTTCATGGTGAAGGGTGACCGTATGGTGCGCGTAACGATGAACTGGTTCAAGCCAGAACAGTCTGTTTACCTGCCGATCTTCGAGAAGTGCCTTGCAACCTTTAAGCTGAAGTAGGGTTCTTCTGCGCATGCAGGCCCTCCTCATATCGATCATCCTGGGGATCGCCGTGGCTAACGCCGCAGCGATCCCTCAGTTTTCGGCTATTTCCGGAAATCGCTGTTCAAACTGCCACGTAGCTCCGTCGGGTGGTGGCATCCGCAACGATCTCGGATGGTATAGCTGGTACGACGTAGGTCTTGTCAGTCGCGATTCTTCATTCTTGTCGGGCTTGTATGAGCTAGACAAAGAGAACACGTTCTTCGATGGGATGTTGACGCTTGGCATGGATGCGCGTGTTCAGAGTACCCGCTCGTTCACAAGTCCGGAGGCAAAGCGTTCGACCTTTCCGATGCAGGCTTCGTTGTACGCAGCTATCACGCCCATCAAAGCCGTAACCGTTGAAGGTACCTTCAACCTTGCAGCTCTGCGTCAGGGGGCAAGTGGCGGCCAGCGTATAGTGTACCCGGGTCAGCGTATGGGGTCTATCTCGGCTATCATCGCCCCCTCCCTTAGGCTACCCATGCTGCGCGTTGGACTCTTCCGTCCGTCTGTCGGTATGCGCTATGACGACCATACGATGGGCTCCTTCGGTTACACCACCTCCACCACACGGCAGACGCTTGTAGCACCGGACTGGTCGGAGTATGGGGCCGAGATCACCTATGAGGGTCTGCGCTGGCTGACGCTTCAGACGGGTGTCTTCGGCTCAGAAGGACTTTCCCAGGTGCGCATCAGCGATGGTGGAACGCAGACGTTTTCGGCCATCACCGGCAATCAGCCAACGATCACCGCACGTGCCGTTGTGTGGCCGCGGGCGATGAGCGACAAACTGAACATGTGGTTTGGCGGCTCGGTGCTGAACAACAACACCTTCACACTAGCCAGTGCCTTTGCAGGTGTCGGAATCAGCGACCATCTCTCGCTGCTGGTCGACCGCACATCCATGAAGCTTTCCAACGTCATCGAGACGGAGAACTGGTCGGCAGAACTGCTCTATCAGGCAGCTACATGGGCATTTCCCTATGTTCGTGCCGAACGGTACTGGACGGATCAGAACAACGCTGCAGGAACGGTCCTTACGAATACAGCTATCATCGGCGCACAGATCTTCGTGCTTCCGTATGTGGAACTCCGACCCGAGTACCGCATCCTTGACACGTGGAAGCAGGGCTATACGTCGAGGTGGAACTTCCAGCTGCACATTTTCTACTGATCCTATCTGAACGGAGCCACTATGCTCAATCGACTGCTTATCATCATCGGTATCATTGGCATTCTTGCGGGTGCCTATGTGTGGCATCAGGACGGCCATCAGATCTTCTCAAAAGATCGCGAGGAGGTCGTAAAAGAGGTCAAGGACGAGCTGTTTGGCACGGTCACGCGCACAACGGAATACGTTCCGTCGTTCAAGTTTGGGCTTCTTCCGCTAAACAGCACGATTGCGGACATCCCGCGTTGTTATGCGTTCGTTCTTGGTGCATGCGGAACCTTGATCGCCCTTGGTGTGGTTCGAATGCGGAAGTCGTCCTGAACAGATCCACGGAGCCCCCTACCATGTCATCACAATCACGCCGGGAATTTTTGCGTCGTGCAACGGCTTCCGTTGGATTAGCACTGTCGGCAGCGACAATCGCGAACCTTGTGAGCGGTTGTGAGCAGGACGAGACGGCACCGGATCAACCATCAGGTCAGTCTTACACCGTTAATGTGTCTACGATTCCTGAGCTTGCTACTGTCGGAGGGATCACCCTACAGTCGATCACGGGGCTGAATAGTGGAGACGCTGTTTTTATCTCCCGACTTGATCAGTCAACCTTTGCCGTCTTCACATCGATCTGTACCCATCAGGGCTGCGGCATCGACCTGCCGGCCGATGCTCAGTCGAACTGTGTCTGCGCCTGCCATCGTGCAGAGTTCTCTCGCTGGGATGGCACGGTACTTCGTCAGCCCACATCCGGCAGTGCCACGAACCTGCAGCGATTTACGGCGACCTTCGATTCGCAGACGAACATTCTGACGATCCGGACCTAAGCCGTGCCCCTTCCAACAGAATTACATGCCGTCGTACGCGACTGCGTGTACGACACCCTTGTTCAGGGACGTCATCTTTCATCAGGAATTGAGCGCGTCTTCCGCGAAATACAACCCTCGGAAGAACTTGCCGCCGAACTCCGTCGGAACATTTTCCAGGCGATCCGCTATGATGATGTCGAGTCAGCCCTTGCAGGCGAGCTCGACGGCATTATCGATCCGTCTCGGTGCGCCATGCCGGGGTGGCTCACATCGCAATTGCGCAACACGTATGGCGATGCCACCGACGATCTCTTACGGCGCATGCTCTCTGACGCACCGGTGTTTGTGCGCATTAACACGCTGCGAACAACGCTTGACGCCTGCCGAGCAGCTCTTCATGAGCATCGGCCACAACTGGTAACCGACCTCATTCTTCGTATCGATCGTCCATTCGGACTCTTCACGACGGAGGCATTTGC
This sequence comes from Kapaibacterium sp. (SeqCode), assembly GCA_046092945.1. Lineage (GTDB taxonomy): Bacteria > Bacteroidota > Ignavibacteria > Kapaibacteriales > Kapaibacteriaceae > UBA10438. The sequence goes on along the minus strand of JBJTEQ010000109.1, from coordinate 8,329 downwards.
GGCCGGCTGGTTTGAGCAGCAGGACGTCACATCCGTGCGTGCAGGTCTGGAACTGAAAGCCGCTGCCGGCGAGCGCATCATTGATGCCTGTGCGGGCTCCGGCGGAAAGTCGCTGCTCTTTGCTGCTACGATGATGAATAAGGGGCGTATCATCGCCGTGGACGTTGTCGCCGCAAAGCTTCAGGCACTTCGACACCGCTCAACCCGCGCCGGGGCGGACATCATTGAGGCTCGTCTAGCATCGACAACGAAGATCATCAAACGTCTGCATGACACCGCCGACGCCGTCTTCATCGATGCGCCGTGCACCGGCACAGGAGTCGTGCGGCGCAATCCGGACATTCTCTTTCACCGCACCGAAGAAGGGTATCAGCAGCTGCTCATCATGCAGCAGCAGATCCTGCGCCGAAGCGCCCCGTGCGCAAAGCCCGGCGGACGCGTAGTCTATGCCGTTTGCAGCGTGCTTCCCGAGGAAGGGGCTCATCAGGTTGCCACCTTCCTTGCGAGTGAACCAGGAGCCCCCTTCACGCTTGACCACGAATGGTCCACCCTTCCCGGCGACGATGGTGGCGACGGGTTCTACGTGGCCCACCTTACACGCTCTGCCTGAGATGTCCACCGACGCATCGATCACCGTGATCTTCGACGGCGTCTGCAATCTGTGCGATGTTGTTGTGCGGTACCTGCACCGCTTCGATACAAAACAACAGTTCCGCTACCTCTCCTTCCAGTCGGACGAGGGTGCCGCCCTGCTCACGCGTCATGGCATCACAGGTCCACCCGATACGGTCTATGTGATCACCCACAGCGGTGAGCTTCTCATTGAGGACCGTGCGATCATCTACCTCTTCGCCTGCCTCGGTGGCGTCCACAGAGTAATCTCGATTATCATCCGCCTCGTGCCCCCTCCCCTGCGCCGGGGCATCTACAAGTGGGTATCAAGGAATCGGTATCGGGTTTTTGGGCACGTCGTACGTGACACGTAGGGGCGAGACGCAGTCTCGCCCGAAGGTAATCCTGTTATGTCGTAACTCCGTCATCGGTAATCCGTCATCGGTCGTCGGTCATTCTGGATTCCTGCTTCCGCAGGAATGACGGTCAGTACCTCGTACCCGCTTTGTTCGTATCTTCGCGGTCCCCTTTTAACGTGACTCCGGAGACTGACACATGAGTACCTACATCGTTAACCCCGTCAAGGTTCGCATGGACGAATCGGCCAAGGGATCGATCTACCGTTCGATCATCGCCATGGGCCTTCGTTCGCGCCAGATCAACGATCAGATCAAGACGCAGATCTCTGAGCGTATGGCTGATGTGATCACGGATGCCGACGAGTCAGAAGGCCCAAACGCCGATCAGATCGCGATCAGCAAGGAGTTCGATCTACTTCCAAAGCCAACCTTCATGGCAATGAAGGAAATGGTCGATGGTCAGATCCACACGCGCTCCTCTGAGACGCCGGCTCCTGTCACCGAAGAGTAATTCCCACGACATGCAGTTATTCGAGCCATCCGGTCGTGCCGCGATGGCTCGTTTCGTCTTATGAAGATTCTTCTGGGCATAACAGGTAGTGTTTCGGCGTACAAAACGCCGTGGCTGGTTCGCGACCTTCGTCGCGCCGGACATGACGTACGCGTGGTCATGACGCCTTCGGCGTGCGAGTTCGTTGCACCCCTTGCCCTGGAAGCTGTCAGCACACACCCGGTGGTGATCGACCCCTACGATCCGTCAATTCAGGAAGGGGGCTCCTGGCACGTACACCTTGCCCACTGGGCAGATGTTGTCTGTATCGCCCCCTGCTCAGCAACAACGCTTGCGCGGCTTGCAACGGGGCTGTGCGATACGGCCCTGATGACGGTAGTGTGCTCACGTCCGGCTGCAACGCCACTGCTGGTGTTCCCGGCAATGGACACAGATATGTGGCACCAGGCCTCGACGCAGCGAAACGTTGCGCAGCTGCGCGCCGATGGTGTTACGGTGGTCGACCCCGAATCGGGTCAGCTGGCATCGGGCCTTGTCGGCGCCGGACGTCTGCCCGAGATCGAAACGATCGTATCGGTTATCGCGCATCATTCCGTTCAAGGGGCTGAGCATGCTTCCATGCAAAATGTCCCAGCTACAACGTCAATAGCTGGCAAGCACCTTGTCATCACGGCTGGCCCAACCCATGAGAGTATCGACGCCGTTCGCTCGATCGTAAATCATTCAACGGGGACGATGGGCTTTGCCCTGGCTGCAGCCGCGCAGCGTCGCGGATATCTCGTGACACTCATTGCCGGACCCGTAACACTACCAACACCGATTGGCGTGCATCGTATCGATGTTGTTTCGGCTGCCGATATGCACCGGGCTGTGATGGAGCATCGCAACGCTGACGTGTTCATCATGTCGGCTGCGGTTGCAGACTTCACACCGGTTGAGCCCCGTGACCAGAAGCTGAAGAAAGATTCTGTCGGCAGTGAGCTGACGCTGCACCTGAAGCGGACAACCGACATTCTCGCTGAGCTCGGAAGCAGCAAGCAGCCGCACCAGCGCGTTGTGGGCTTTGCCCTTGAAACCGGTGATGTTATTGGCTACGCGACGGAGAAGCTCAAGAAAAAGAATGCCGACATGATCGTTGCCAATGCAGCCGATGCGGCCGACTCGGGATTTGGTCCGGGTAAGAACACCATAACGATCATTACCAATGGGGCCACACCAAGCCCCTTTCCTCCAATGTCCAAGAATGCCTGCGCCGAGGTTGTCCTCGACGCCATCGAACGCCTGTGATCTCCCTATCCAACATTACCGTCGACTTCGGTACACGCGTCCTTTTCAAGGGCGTTACATTTCTCATTCGACATGGTGACCGTATCGGCCTTGTAGGGCGCAACGGTGCGGGCAAGTCTACCATGCTCAGCATCATCGCCGGAGAGCGCCAAGGCACCTCGGGCGAGGTGTCGCGTCAAACCGGCATACGCGTGGGCTTTCTCTCACAGGAGCTTACGCTTGACGTAACAAAGACGCTCCGCGAAACGGCCATGCAGGCCTTTGAAGAAGTGCTGGCTCTGCATGCCGAGATCGATGAGATCCAGCATCAGCTGGAGACGCGCACCGATTACGAGAGCGACGACTACATGAAGCTCGTGCAGCGTCTGACCGATGCGAATGATCTGTATGCACGCCGTGGTGGCATGACGATGCAGGCCGACATCGAGCAGGTGCTGACGGGTCTGGGCTTCGAACGTGAGCAGCTGGACAATCCGCTGACGATGTTCTCAGGGGGCTGGCAGATGCGTGCCGAGCTGGGACGTCTGCTCCTGCAGCGTCCGGACTGTCTGCTATTGGATGAACCGACGAATCACCTCGACATCGACTCCGTGCGCTGGCTGGAGGACTTTCTCTCCAACTACGACGGTGCCGTTGTGCTGATCTCGCACGACCGGACGTTCCTTGACAACATCACCAACCGGACGATCGAGATCACCAAGAACAGGGTCTACGACATACCCGCCAGCTACTCCGACTACGAAGAGATCCGGGCCGAACGCATGGAACAGCAAAAAGCCATGGCAGCTCGGCAGACACGCGAGCGCGAGCGGATGCAGAAGTGGATCGATAAATTCAAGTACAAAGCCTCGCTTGCCTCACGTGCGCAGTCGCGCATCAAGGCGCTGCAGCGCATGGAAGTTGTCGAGGTCGATGATCAGGACACGTCATCAATTCACTTCTCGTTCCCGCCGGCACCGCGTGCCGGACGTGTCGTGGTAGAATGCACGAGCATCCACAAAAGCTATGGCGAGAAGAAGGTTTTACGTGGCGTAGACTTCGTCCTTGAGCGTGGTGAGAAGATTGCCTTCATCGGTAAGAACGGAGAGGGCAAGACCACGCTCGCCAAGATCATTGCTTCCGCCGAGCCCCCTACCGCGGGAGATGTTCAAGTGGGCCATGCAACGTCCATCGGTTACTACGCGCAGCACCAGGCCGATTCCATGGACGGTTTTCAGACGGTCTATGAGATTATGGAGCAAGGGGCTCCTCCTGAAATGCGCTCGCGTCTGCGCACGCTGCTTGGCGCCTTTCTGTTCAAGGGCGATGACATCAACAAGCGCGTGAGCGTTTTGAGCGGTGGCGAGAAGTCACGTCTGGCACTTGCACGCCTGCTATTGCAACCATACAACCTCCTGATATTGGACGAGCCGACGAACCACCTCGACATGCTCTCGAAGGAAGTGCTGAAGGAATCACTCATGGCCTATGACGGCGCCATGATCGTGGTATCGCACGACCGGGACTTCCTCGATGGCCTCACCGAGAAGATCATTGCCTTCCGACACGGTACGCTCAAGGAATACGAGGGTGATGTCGACACCTACCTCAAGCTCCTTGGCGACCCCAAGCTGCAGTCTGCTCCGCCCCCTCACGAGATCCCGCTGGGCCATGCCCCGGCAACCCAGCCGGCAAAGTCTGCCGCACAGATCCGCGAAGAGCAGAAGGCCCTTGAAAAGGAAAAGCGCAAGGCCGAGCGTCGCGTTGCCGAGATCGAAAAGCAGATCGGCGTGCAGGAAAAGACCATTGCCGAATTGGAGGTCACCCTTGCCGACCCCGATCTTTACAAAGATTCCGTGAAGCAGCACAAGAGCGTTACCACATATGAGACAGCGAAGCGTGTTCTCGCGTCACTCATGGATGAGTGGAGCACACTCATGGAAGTTATCTCTGCAGAATCGTAGGACATCCGCATGACCCGGCACTTCATCACCGCCATAGCACTTGCCTTTCTGGTAAGCCCCGTTTCAACATTGGCCCAGCCAACACCTCCGCAGCCGGAGCGCCGAACCATCACGGTAACGGGGGAAGCGGAAATGACGATGAGTCCGGACCGTGCAACGGTAACGATCGGCGTTGAGACATGGGGTAAGAACATCATGTCCATCAAGGCCGACAATGGCAAGCGCGTTAAGGCTATTCTTGATGCTGTGAAGGGGCTTGGCATTCCGGCGAAGGACATCATGACGCAGGAAATGTCGCTCTTGCCTGAGTACTCATGGAAGGACGATCACCGTGAGTTCCTCCGCTACCGCATGCGCAACGTCGTGGTGATCACCGTGAACGACCTCGCAAAGGTCGAGGACGTTGTCAACGCCGGCGTGAACGAATCAAGCAATGTTCTCGAGGGAGTTGCTTTCTCTACAAAGGATGCAAGCCGTCTTCGAGACTCTCTACAGATTCAGGCGGCACGTAATGCCCGTGCCAAAGCCGTTGCCCTGGCTGAAGCCGTTGGTGCAAAGGTTGGCGATGCCGTCACGATTACCGAATCGCAGACCTACGAGCCACAACCGTTCTACGGCAGGCGAGCCATGGCTCTGGACATGAAGGAATCAGCGCCCACCCCCGTCGAGTCTGGCCAGCTTACATTGAAGTCAACCATCAACATCGTATTCGAACTCCGATGATCAACGGCAAGCGCATCGTTGTGGTCATGCCGGCTTACAATGCCGAGAAGACCCTGGAAATGACCTATCGGGAGATCCCGATGGACATCGTCGACGAGGTGATCCTTGTTGACGACCACTCCCGTGATAACACCGCGCAGCTGGCGCACGACCTCAGCATAGACCATGTGATCCGTCACGATGTGAACCGCGGCTACGGCGGCAATCAGAAGACGTGCTATGCCAAGGCTTTGGAGTGCGGGGCCGACGTCGTGATCATGGTCCACCCAGATTACCAGTACACGCCCCTTCTCATACCCGTGATGGCATGGATGATCGCCAATGAGGTGTACCCTGTGGTGCTCGCCTCGCGCATTCTTGGGAACGGGGCTCGCAAGGGCGGCATGCCGCTCTACAAGTACATCGCCAACCGCGGGCTGACGTTCATTCAGAACATGCTGGTGAGTCAGAAGCTCTCCGAGTACCACACCGGCTACCGGGCGTTCTCTCGCGAGGTTCTGGAGCGCATTAACCTTGAGGCGAACAGCGATGACTTCGTGTTCGACAACCAGATGCTCTCACAGATTATCATGGCCGACTTCCCCATCGGCGAGGTAACGTGTCCAACGAAGTACTTCGACGATGCCTCATCCATCAACTTCCGGCGCAGCACCATTTACGGTTTTGGCGTGCTGTTTACCAGCCTGCAGCACCGGCTCCATAAATGGGGTCTTGTGAAGAACTCTCGGTACTCTTGAGTGTTGAAGCCTGCGTAATTTCCGACCATGATTCTGACAGATGCCGAAATCCTGGCCTGTATGGAGGCCGGAACCATCAAGATCGAGCCGTTTGACCGCTCTTGTTTGGGTTCGAATTCGTACGATGTCCACCTGGGCCGCATGCTCGGCGAATACGTCGAACGCGAGCTCGATGCCAAGCGTCACAACCGCATTGAGCTGTACCCTATTCCTGACGAGGGAATCGTGCTCCTGCCGGAGCGATTCTACCTCGGCGTTACCGAGGAGTACACCGAAACACATGCCCATGTTCCGTTCCTCGAAGGTAAGTCCAGCGTTGGACGCCTGGGCATTGATATTCACGCTACGGCCGGCAAGGGCGATATCGGTTTCTGCAACTTCTGGACGCTGGAGATCAGCGTCAAGCAGCCCGTGCGCGTCTACGCCGGCATGCCGATTGGTCAACTCATTTACTTCATGGTCGAAGGCACCGTCATCAACCCATACAACAGCAAGCCATCGGCCAAGTACAACGCAAAGGTCCAGGCCCCTGTTGAGTCGATGATGTGGAAGAACTTCCCCGAAGATGAGCGGAAGGGATAAGCCCACGATGTGGAAGTTCCTTTTCGTCCTTCTACTGTCGGCTGTTCTCGTCTCCTGTGAAGAAGAGGAAGGGGGCTCTGTGAGCGATTTCAACGAGGAGGAGATCATTGAACAGCGGGCCTCCAAGGATGAGGAGTTTCGCTCGAACAGTGCAAGCCCCATACCAGAAGGCAAGCGTGCCTCGTTCAGCGGACTGCGCTACTTCGATCCCGATCCGGACTACGTTGTGGAGGCAACCTTTACGCCGAGCACAACTCCCGATACCATCATCATGCAAACGTCGTCCAAGGAGCCACGCACGGCGATTCGCGCCGGGACGTTTTCGTTTTCTCTGCGGAACGCCAAGCACAAGCCGGTCGCATACACGTTCGCTGGCAATGAGGGGACGTCGTTCTTCGTGCCGTTTACGGACAAGACAACTGGGCATGATTCCTACTATGCCGGACGATACCTCGACATTCCGAAGGTCGATGGCAATGAGTACGTGATCGACTTTAATGAGGCCTACAACCCCTACTGCGCCTACAACGATCGGTATTCATGTCCGCTCGTGCCGTCTGAAAATGACCTGTCGATTGCGATCCGTGCAGGAGAGAAGAAGTGAGGGTTCTGCTTCTTGCAGCTCTGCTTGCTGTTGTCGTACCATCATGCCTCTTCGTTAAGGCACCGGATGAAAAGTTCGACGTGCAGAACGTCGCTCTTAGTCCGCAGCCCGAGATTCCGATGAGTGATGACCTTGTTCGGACGCGTGCAGGTGATCTCATTGCGCTGCTTCCCAAGACCTGGGTCTTTCTCGACACCAAGAACGAAGCATCAGCGGAGATCATCTCTGTTGCTGTCAATCCCGAATACACCCTCTCCATGGTGGTGTCATCTATTCCCGGTGCCGAAGCGTCGAAGGATGCTGCAGAGTCCGATGGTCTGCTCAGTCTTGCACGCGCAACATTCCAGAAGCATGTCCGCAAGACCGGTGGACAGGCCAAGCTCGTTGGGTCGTATCGCATAGCCCAGCTTGGTGCACGGCGATTTGCCGCCTTCGACTTCAGCACTAATGGAGGCAGTCTTCGCACACGATGCGCCGTGTGTGTGTCCTCGCTTGGCAACAGCTACGAGGTGGCCCTGGCGCCCATTACCGTCACCGGCAAAGACGTGCCAGACCCTCTTGAGCAGGAACGTGTGTTTCGCTCCATCCTTGCAACAGTGCAATACTGACCATGGAACTCTCCCCCGAAACGGAGTCCGTTATCAACTTCCTTAACGAGTCGGTTGAAGGGGGCCTGCGTAAACGCAATGATGTCGGCATCATCCTCGAGCTTGCCATGCGCGCCGATAATGCGGAGACGTTCAACGCCATCACACTTACCGGCACCGGCGCTTGGAAGGTCTACGGAACCCTGCGCCGCGTCCGTCCGGGCGACGAAGGATACCGACTTCTCGAAGAAGAATTCGCCCGCCAACTCAACGCCCTGCGCGAGAACATCGCACTGCTCATGCCCGATGCCACCGACGAAACCCTCCGTCGCTTTGATGACGTCTACTTCGGTATGTCCCAGGGCGTTATGCGCAACCTTGTTG
>JBJTEQ010000108.1:0-7859 GCA_046092945.1 Kapaibacterium sp. (SeqCode) | reverse complement strand
GTGACCAGCCACGAGCTTGACCATCGACCGTTGCGCCTGACGTGGGGATCACCCGCAGATGCGGACCGAAGGACGTCATCAGATCATGAGCCACATCACGAAAGCCATTGAAGAGCGACATCACAATGATGAGTGCAGCGGTACCGATGATGATGCCGAGACCCGACAGGACGCCGATCAATCCGATGAAGGAGAAGCGTCGCGGTCTGATATATCGTAGGGCAATCGTTAGATCAAGGGTCATCGGCGTTTGAGCTGTGCCAGCATGTCCGCCTGCACACGCAGGTGGGTCGAGCCAGGCTCAACACGAACATACGAACCATCGCTCAGCAGCAGCCGCGCCTTGACGTTGTCCGCCAGATACTGCGCAAGGATATCGCGGAGCTTCTTCTTCGCCCGCCGATCCAACACCGGGAAGGCAATCTCAATACGGCGCTCCATATTGCGGGGCATCCAGTCCGCACTGGAGATCACAACATTCTCCTCGCCACCATTGCGGAACCAGAAAACTCGGCTGTGCTCGAGGAACCGGTCGAGGAGACTTCGCACCACGATGTTCTCGCTGATGCCGGGGATGCCCGGACGGAGGCAGCAGACGCCGCGCACGATGAGGTCGATCTTGACACCGGCCATTGATGCCCGATAGAGCGCCTTGATGATCTTTGCATCGATAAGCGCGTTCATCTTGGCAATGATGTAGCCCCGACGTCCGGCCTGCTGATGTTCAATCTCTCCTTCGATGTGCCTGATGAAGGTCTCGCGAAGATTCAGCGGAGCCACGCCGAGGTATTGCCATTGGGCATGACGCGAGTACCCGGTCAGCAGATTGAACAGATGCACGAAGTCGCGCTCGAACTCCTGACGTCCGGTGAAGATGCCAACGTCTGTGTAGAAACGGCTCGTAGTGAGGTTATAGTTGCCCGTGGCAACGTGGGCATAGGTTAAAACACTGCGTCCCTCCTTGCGGACCACCAGGCAGACCTTGCAATGGACCTTCAGCCCCATAACTCCATAGACCACGTGAACACCGGCCTGTTCCAGGGCCTTCGCCCAAGCGATGTTGGTCTCCTCATCGAATCGGGCCTTGAGCTCAACAAAGGCCGTAACGTTTTTGCCGAGACTAGCTGCACGTCGAAGAGCATCGATCACCGGAGAACGCCCACCGGCGCGGTAAAGCGTGATCTTGATCGCCAGCACATCCGGATCGTCAGCTGCCGCCTCAATGAACTTCACCACCGAATTACTGAACGAGTCGAACGGATGATGAACAAGAACGTCCCGCTCCTTGAGCGTATCGAAGATGTTCTGTCCTTCGGCATCGAACTCCGTGAGCACGCGAGAGTTGAAGGGGGCGTCTTTCAGCTTACGCTTGTCCAGCTGGAGCAGCACCATGAAGTCCTGCAGGTTCAGCGGTACGTCCACATGATAAACATCCGACGCATCAAGCTCCAGCGCCCGAGTGAAGAACTGGATGAGCCCCTTGGGCATATCCGAAGCAACTTCCATACGAACAGCATCTGTTCCCCAACGACGTTGGCGGATACCTTCGGCAACGGCCGTCATCAGATCATTTGCCTCGTCCTCAGCAATCTCCACATCGGCATCACGCGTCACACGGAAAATGTGGCTATCGGCAATGCGATGGCCCGGGAACAGCAGCCCTGCATGGGCCCGGATGATGTCTTCGAAGAGAACGTAGTGGTGTCCTGACGACCGTTGGAGTTTGATCAATCGAGGAAGCGCCGACGGGAGCTGAACAACGGCGACGCGAGATTCATCGTCGTTGGCTACCTCATCATAGAGTACAAAGGCCACCGTCAGCGAACGATTCAGCAGTCGCGGGAACGGATGACCCGGATCGAGGGCAAGGGGCGTAAGCACCGGCATGATGTTGTCGATGAAGTCCTGCTCTACCTCTACCTGCTCATCTGAAGTCAGCTCATTGATGTCATGAATGATAATCCCTTCCTTTGCAAGCGAAGGGCGAACCTGCGTGCGCCAGATCGTCGAGTGACGCTTGTAGAGCGGCAACAGGCGTGAGCGAATCTCCTTGATCTGGTCCTGCGGCGTCATGCCGTCTTCCGACAGCTCCGTTACACCCGAAGTGATCTGTTCCTGCAGACCCGCTACGCGGATCATGAAGAACTCGTCGAGATTGGTGGAGAAGATCGAGAGGAACTTCAGACGCTCCAGAAGAGGATGTGTAGCGTCCTCGGCCTCTTCCAGGACGCGCTTATTGAACTCGATCCACGAGAGCTCACGGTTGAGATATAGAGACTCGTCATCGAGATCGACGGTCGTCGCGATGCCCTTGGTGGCTGCTGCTGATACGCCCGCGCGCTTGGCCGACGGACGCCGTTGTGGAGAGGATTTCTTCATCATGGTTGAGGTTTACGAAGCTACCGATCGTTTCGTGCATGTCTGTATTATCTTTTTCGAAGCACATCATCTGTCTCTCCAACGTTGATGATGCACCCGTCAACGCGATGTTCAGGAGACTGAATCGACGTACACTCCAACACCGCAACGTAGATTCCAACTGGCACCGGAGCGCCCGTTGTGCCATCGCGGACGTCCCAGATGGCGCTACCACTATTGCCGATCAGCCGACCATTAAAGAGCTCTGCAACGGCGATCCCATCGGCGCGAAAGACTCGCAGACGTCCGATGCCCTGCTCAAGGGGCTGCTCCCATGTGATCATGCAGGGGTAGCGCAACGATGACGCAACGGCCGAGCACGGATCGGGCCAGCTTCGCATTCCGGAGATCACCGGCGGCGGCCGTCCGACGCTGTTACGGCGTCCAGGAGTGCCCCCTGACACATCCGTCGATGAGGTCCACGTTGCACCCTCCATGGGGTTGTTCGAGCACGGTGCACGACGCTCCACGGCAATCCCCCGCGTGGTGAGAATTTGTGCATGGTTCCGTGAATCATATGGGACCCTGTCGACGATCAGGCCCTGAGGTGTGCGCAGGGTAATCGTGTCGGTAGTGGAATTGATGTTCACGGCAGGACGCATAAGCGTCCACCGAGCAGACCCAGCCATACGGGAAATGGAGGTGTCTGCAGCAACAGCCATATAGCCCCCTGACTCAACGCGGGCCGGCGGGACGATCACGCCACGCTTGCCCGAAGCATCCTCGAGCATCCACCCGGCAAGGTCGATTGTAGCGGGCGTCCCATTCCATACCTCGATGTATTCCGACTGGCGCTCATTTGGCTCGGCCATCATCTCGGTGATGGTGATACGGGGCTCAGCAGTGGGTATAACCAGCAGCTGCTCGAGTGTGTCGTTTTCTGGTCTGTCGTCCACCGGGGCAATGACCACACGGATGGTGACTGTACGCACCGTATCGTGCAGGCCGACACTGTTGCGTGCGATGCGCACACGATCAGCTTGCTGCGGGTCGAGTGCCGGCAGAACATCGCGAATGCGAAGGTCTCCACAATCGATGCTCAGGCGCCGCTGTTCGCAAGGGAGACTTCCGACGTTCATGAAGGAGATCAATACGGACGAATCCTCGATAGTGGCCGGCAGCACCCGCACGTCATGCGGCAAGCGCACGCAGGAGTTCAGCGATCCACATGATGCGCTGTCTCGCCGCATGCATGGACCCCATACATCATCGTAGACCACGACTCCATTCTGCCAGACTCCACATCGCTCGATGCTCACGCCACGAAGGTTCTTTCGCACATCATATGTCACACTATCGACGATCGACGAATCCGCACGACGAAGTTCCACACGATCTACGCTGTTGTTCAGCGATGGCACGGGGCACTCGGCAATCACGGTGGTAGCGGGAATGAACCGCGCCTCAGCCAGCGCCTCGGCGTCGCGGACGAGGACCAGAAAGCCCCCTGCCGCAAGCGTCATCGATGGGATCACAACGCACGTTCGGTTGTCGCACACACGCCATCCATCAAGCCGTATGGGCCTGCTGCTCGTGTTGACGCATTCCACCCACTCAGGCTCGCCGGAGGACGGTGTTGGGTGGACCTCAGTGATGAGAAGTTGTGCGCCCACGGATACCGCAGCAGCCAACGCAATAGCCGTGACGGTGAGCAGTAGACGTGGTGCAGAAGAATGAGGACATTTCATGCCCTCTTCGAGCAGATTACGGGGCTAAGCGTGACATCAGAAAACCGACGATCTACTCCAGCATATCGGCATCTTCGGCAGAGAATCTGCCAACGCGCGGACTGTCCACATCGAGCACTCCGACAAGGCGTCCAGCGCGGAGCATGGGCACTACGACCTCACTGCGACTTGCCGCATCACAGGCGATATGTCCAGGGAATGCTTCTACATCCTCCACAACGATCGTACGACGCTCGGCGGCAGACGTTCCGCAAACCCCTCGTCCGAGTGCAATGCGGATGCAGGCCGGCTTCCCATGAAAGGGTCCTAGGACGAGCTCGGTTCCGTTGTACAGATAGAACCCTGCCCAATTCACATTGGCTAGCGAGTGATAGAGCACCGACGACACATTCGCACAGTTCGCAACTAGATCATGCTCACCGTCGGTGATGTGCTCAACGGCTGTCAGCACGGCCGTTCGAGCCGTCTGCGCATCGGTTGATGATTCAGGCAGTGAGAACATCGTCAGGGGGCTATCGGCGAATAACAAACGGCAGAGTTGTGGTCGTCATCGCCGTCGTAACACGTGCATAGTAGGCACCCTGCGCAAAGTCGACCACCGCGACGTCTGTACCGCCAGCGGTGCTGTCGCGGCGAACCACAACGCGTCCGTGGACATCGATAATTTCAAGGCTTGCGGCTCGCGGCACCGAGATCCGCACAACGTCATTGGCGGGATTCGGCATCAGATGTGGAGCGTCGTTGCCAGTAGCGACAGTCGACTCATCGTCGTCGACGGAGACCAATACCGGAAGCGTGACGGGGATACGTGTTTCGTCCGTGCAACCTCCTGGCCACGTCCTGCGCAGCACCAGCGAGCCAACCGAGTCCGTGGCGTTCCACTTCACGATGGCATTCGTTGCTGATGGATCCGACTGCAGCGTTCCGCCCTTCACGCTCCACGAATAGGAAGCATCACGGATTTCACGAACCTGGTATTCTGCGGTATCACCGCGCTGCACCGTGCGGCGTCCACGAACAACCGCTGAGGCGTGAGCCAGCTTTTGCGACGTGGCATCCCAGCGGAATTCAACATCGCTCCGCGCCGGACCTGAACGGTACGTTGCATCGAATGCGCGGAGCCCCTTGCCTTCATCAAGCAACCACGTGCCGAGCAGGCCGCTCTGACGGTCAACTATTCGATCAAACATCGACTCGCGGATCTGACGCTCACTGCGCATCGTATTCCAGACGCGGAAGTCGCGGATAGTGCCCTTCCAGTAATTACGCGCAAACGGATTACCACCGATGGTAAGCTGACGAAGATCGCCGGTGGCACTCGTCATGCCGGACTGTGCTGCCAGCTTTCCGTTGTAGTAGATCGCCATCGAGTCATGTCCGTTGCTCACAAGTGCAACGTGCGTCCACTGGCCAATGTTGCTGGCATAGGACGTTGAGAGGCGTCCAGACTCCTGCCAGTTACCTATGTCGAAGTAAAGATTTTTATCACTCCACGGTGCGTGCGCTTGGAATCGATTTGTCGGAATGTCTGCTGTTCCGATCATGAACGACACGCTGTTCATTATCTGTGTGGAATCTACAAGGCTCCAGTACTCGACAGTAGTGGCGCGCCCCTTGTAGGAGAAGTCCTCCGACGTCAGGCGAATGCCGGATCCATCAAGAGTGACAGCATTATTCGTACATGGCGTCAGCGTCTTGAGCTTTGCCGATGTCCATGGCCCCATGCCATAGGTGCTCCGTGCACGGACGCGGATGGTCATCAGTGAATCAGCTGGCAGGCCGCGCAGTGAGTAGGTTACGGACGTTGCACCCTTCTCGGACGTGATGTTGGTAATGTTGGCAAGAACATTCGAGCCGGATGTATCGGCTACCTGCAACTGATACCACACCGTTCCGCGGGTAACCGTCGATGGCGTCCACGTAATGTCATGCACGCTGGTACGAATAGCAGGGGCCGTGCCCGTGCCACCCGTGATCGACGGTGCAGGGGGCGTTACAGGGTCATCACAGTTAATTCCCGCCTCGCTTGGCGTCCAGAGCGTAGCAGCACTGAGCGTTAAACTCCGCCCACGGACAGCATCCTTTGCCGTAGCGCCGGAGCCTTCGTCGAAACGCCACCAACCAACCACGCGTGTGTTTTCGTTTGATTGCGGCATTCGGCGGCCGAGTGTTGCACGGATCTCCTCGCCGGAACGGGCAACGCTCCAGATGCGGAACTCATCGATCATTCCGTTGAAGTTCCATTGATTGCCCACTGGACCACCGATGACGAGGTTCTTTAGTCCCGTTGGTTGTGCTGCATCATCGGCCTTGGCGGCCAGTTCACCATTGATGTAGATCGCTTTGAAGGTTGCGCCGTCACTGACCATGGCGATATGCGTCCAGCGGTCGAAATTGGCGTCTCCGAACGGGGTCGAGATCCGCCCCTTACCGCCAATGTCGCCGTAGTCCCAGTAGATGCGTCCGTCTTCCCATGGACAGTGCGACTGGAACCGGTTGCCGGCGTTGTCGGCCTCGCTGATCATGAAGGACGTGGTAGGCCGAAGCGTCGATCGCTTTACATAGGTCCAGAATTCCACCGTTACCGGTCCGCCGGACCAGGTCATGGTTGGATCCGTGGCGCGCTGCGCAGTTCCATCGAATGAGAGTGCCGAACCGGCACAGTTCTTTGTTGTAATAAAGGTCGACGTTGTAGACCATGGTCCGGTCATCGTCTGGTTCAATGCCCGCACACGCCAGCGACGCGTAACGCCGAAGTCGAAAGGCACAAGGATCGCACCGGCATCACGGACCACGTGTACTTCTTCCAGATCCTGGAATGCCGCATCTGTTGCAACATTGATCTCGTACTGATCAGCCCCCTGCACGGTGCTCCAAACCAAATCTGCCAATGCAGGCACACTTTGCGTTGCATCAACAGGCGAGATCAGCGAAGGGGCTGAGAGGTCCGCACCGGTTGGGAACGTGTTAGGGCGCTCACCAACAACTGGTGTGAAAACACTGATCAGGGAGCCCTTTATCGTCCGGAGCGCATAGAAATAACGACGTCCATTTTCCAGACCATCATCCACGAACGTATTCACCGACGGACGGAACGTGCGGATCTTCTGCAGTCCGGATTGATCATCACCACGGAAGAGCTCCACGCGCGTCGATGCATCGGACTCGAGCAGCGACCATGAGACGATCACGCGATTTGGTCCGGCTTCAAGACGCACACCTGATGGAGGCGTAAGCCCCTTGGCTGTGAACTCTCGCCAGAATCGGTTGTTAGACTTGTCGATGTCCTGCTTGGCATCAACATTCATCTCAATGTAGTGAATGCCATTGGCAAGGACTGCTGAGGCCGGCATCGCAATGGTATCCTGGGCAAGCCCCTTGAGAAGAGAAATCGACACAGTTGTATCGTAGGATGCCGACGTTGCCCGATTCCATCGCATGGTCAAACGCACAGATACGTCAGAGATGTCGAGTGTACCATTGTTGCGAACCACAACCTTTGCGGCAAGGGGCGTGTTGATCGTCCCGTCGATAGCCGGATTGACAATGTCAAACGCCTGCACATCGCGCTCGGTGGCAATGGTGAAGACGGCATCGGAGACATCAGCAGCAGCGGAGTTCACTGTGCTGCGGACGCGAACAAGACATGTACGTGACGGCGTGGATGGCACCGACCATGCATAGGTACCCTTGGCCGATTCTACCTGACGCTGAACTGTGGTCCAGTCGTCACCGCTATTGGTGGAGTATTCG
>JBJTEQ010000107.1:0-3580 GCA_046092945.1 Kapaibacterium sp. (SeqCode) | reverse complement strand
GGCGTGCGCATCGACATGCCGATCTTCCTTAGCATACCCTATGAAAACCCGACGTTTGCGCAGTCATTCACGGGACGTTCTACGAGTGCAGTTCCTGAAGGTGTAGTGCTGCTCTCGCCACGATTCGGATTCAACTACGATCCAACGGGAACAAAGCAGATACAGATCCGCGGTGGCTCGGGGATCTTCACCGGACGCGTAGCTGCCGTGTGGTTATCGAACCAGTATTCGAATACCGGCATGGATCTGTTCCGTGCTGAACTTGGGAGCAACAATTCACCCAATGCAATCAACAACGCACTGGGTCAGCCTTTTCGTTGGGATATCAGCAAGCGTGCACCGCGGCCAGGCGACACGCTCTACCCGGGCAGCCCCGTCAACACGACGGCCATCAACATTACGGATCCGAACTTCACCCTTCCCCAGGTGTGGCGTTCGACGCTCGGCACCGACATTCGTCTTGTCAAGGGGCTAACCCTAACGCTCGAGGGAATGTATGGTGAGTTTCTGAATCAGGTCAATTACTCCAATCTCAACCTGCGTCCGTCGGGGATGCAGTATGTGGTCGATGGCGATACATCGCTGGGCGTCTCTCCGATCGACGGACGTAAGCTGTATCGAGGGGGCGTAGCAGATTCGCTCGTCGATCGTCGTTTTACCCAGGTCATCCTCATGAGCAGCCGCAATGCCGGCAATCAGTACTCCGTGTCGGCGCAGCTTCGTCTGGATGACAACAACGTATTGGTGCCTGGTCTGAGCGCGATGCTCTCGTACACCTATGGTCGCACGCAGGACCTTACATCATCGACCGCCGCCACGGCTTCCTCGCAATGGACGGGTACAGACGGCATCGATCCGAACAACCTTCAGGTGGGCATCTCGAATTTCGATCAGCTTCATCGCATCGCGATCAATGCCTCGTACCGACACGAATGGTCCAAGGGCTACTCGACATCTCTCGGCCTGGTATACTCTGGCAACTCTGGCCGACCCTATTCGATCTCCTATGCTCAGGACTACAATGGAGACAACGCATCCGGTGGGAACGACCTCGTGTACATTCCACGCGCAGACGATTACAACACACGCGTGGTGATACCGAAGCCGACCGATGTTACTGACCTGCGCTCGCCGGAACAGATCTGGGCGCAGATGATGGCGCTTATCGATGCCAACCCTCTGCTGAAGCAATACCAAGGCCAGATCCTCCCTCGTAATGCCCTGCGCGAGCCGTGGGTGAATCAGCTCGATCTGCGCATCACGCAGGACATCCCGGGGTTTGCGGATCACTCCGTGCAGTTCACCGTTGACGTACAGAATCTTCTGAACTTTATCGATCCTTCATGGGGCTTGCAGCGCTACGTCGACTTCCAGAGCTCGAATCTCTTCGGACTTGTGCTCGACAGTCAGAACAAACCATTCGATGCGCAGGGTCGGCTTCGCATGTCGTATAGCGAGCCCCTTACCGCCGGACGTCCAGGCATTTATATCATCGACAACTTCTTCTCACGCTGGCGTGCACAGTTCGGTGTACGATATACCTTCTGACAATGCTTCGCTTCATCACTACTTCCATCTTCACTCTCGCGCTGGCAGTCCTGCTCGGATAGTGCCAGGACGGCGTCTTGAACTTCCCCTCCCCCGAACCGGCTCAACTGCGAATTGTTAACGTCACCACGAATCTTCAGCGTGCTCGTGTAACGATTGATAGCACAACGGTCATTGAAGCAGATCGTGGAACAGCCACCGAGTACACTTCTGTGGCTGCCGGACGTCAGATGCAGGTTCAGATCGGCAGCACCAATCGTGTTCTCCGCGGCAACCTCAAGTATACACTTGGAGGGGGCGCCCGAGTGATCCTCTTCGTGCGTGGTGACACGACAAGTCTTGTTGAGTTCCGCCGAGAGATTCAAGACACTCTTCTGCCCGTTGGTGCGCAGAACTCCGTAGTGCGTTTCACGCACATGGCTGAAAACGTCGACAAGGGCTATTTTCTTGAGGTATGGATTTCAGGGGGCGAGAAGCTCTTCCCGGTGGAGTTTGAACCTGGCATTAGCTCGCGCTATTACAGCATCGCACCCGGAACGTATTCTTTCGAAGTTCGCGAGGCAGGTACAACCAATGTTCTCGCCCGGCTTGCGAATGTGACCATCGGTTCAGGCCAAGCGAAAATGCTCTATACGTATAATGCGTCAAGCATTATCGACGACATCAAACTGACAATCTTCTGACACTTCACCATTCACATGGACACATCTATGATGATCCGTACGACACTTTCACTCTTCTGCCTAACGGCACTGACGGTGTGGGCTCAAGACCCAATCTCCATCGCCGATGCGAAGAAGCAGGACTTCAACTCAACCGTGACCAAGGTCGCCGGTCGCGTTGTTTCGGCGGCGCAGCTATCGAACACCTGTTATGTGCAAGACAAGACCGGCGGTATCGCCGTATTCAACGAGTCGATGCGCACTGCCGTTCGCCTTGGTGATTCCGTTGTTGTGGAAGGCGCAACTCTCACGGAGTTTGGCAACACCACTGGCGCTCCCGGCACGGGGCTTGCACAGCTTGGCGGTTCGGGCCTGAAATTCACGGTTATTCCGGTTCCACGTGAAGAACCGCAACCAAAGAGTACAACGATCCCGAACGTTGGCGAAGGCAATGAGGCAACACTGATCAAGCTTCGCAAGGTAAAGATGGTCGAGACGGGCCGCTTTGAGGGCAACCGCAGCTACAGCGCTATGGACAACTTCGGCAATGACATCGTCATCCGCATCGATCGTGCCTGCGAGATCGGAACGAACAACCTCGAGATCCCTACAGGAGAGATCGACATCACCGGAGTGGTGAGCCAGTTCCGCGGAACCTACCAGCTTCTTCCACGTCTGGCTCAGGACATGGGGCTCCCGCCGCTCTTCGTCGACACCGTCAGCAAGAACCGTACGCTGGATGTGACAACATGGAATCTCGAGTGGTTTGGCTTCGCCGATACGACACGCGGCCCGAAGAACAAGGACCTGCAGCGTCAGCGCATCCGCACGGTAATGGACACGATCAAGGCCGACATCTATGCTCTGCAGGAAGTGCTCACCGATGCAGCACTGGCGGCGATCAGCGACTCGATCAAGGGTGGCTACAAGCGCTTTTTGGCAACCGACGTTACGTCAGAGCAGAAGCTTGCCTATCTCTACAATCCGGAGACCGTGACGCCGGTATCGACTGGCCTGGCTGTCAATGGCGGAGACCGTGCATGGGGCAATGGACGCTTTCCATTCCGCATGACCTTCTCTGCGAAGAATGTTCCGTTCAATGTGGTCGTCTTCAATATCCATGCAAAGGCCACAAGCGATTCAACGGCAGCGGATGACTACCAGCGACGCAAAACTGATGCTGAGACGTTCCATGCCTATCTCAACAACTTTTATAAAGACTCAAACGTGATCGTTATGGGAGACTTTAACGATCGACTTCTTGCTACCACAACAGATTCGACGCTGCCATCGTGTTATTCGGTCTTTCTGGACGATAAATCATGGACTGCGACAACGGCTGAAATGGAGCGTCAGGGCCTGTCATCATA
>JBJTEQ010000106.1:0-2754 GCA_046092945.1 Kapaibacterium sp. (SeqCode) | reverse complement strand
GCGCTCAACGGCCTTGATCGGTGGCTGCACCCAGTTGCCGTTCTTGAGATAGTTGTTCACGAATCGCTGCTCGCTCTGGTAGCGGCGTGGCCATGACGGGGCTTCGCCGTACTGTTCACGACCGAGATAACTGACGAGTTTCGAGAAGTTCTCCGGCTTGTTCTCGTTCATCGGCGGGTTAGAATTAGCCCGAACGAGAATGTGTCCATACGTTGAGTAGCCGAGGATGAGAAGCAGGAATCCTGAAGAAGCCAATGAAATGACGCCCTTCTTGTTGCGAGCGCCATACCATGCGCCATAGGCACCGAGCGCGATCAGGCCTATGCCGATAAGGCGGAACAGAGCGTTGTCCTCGATACGGAACTCACCAGCCTCTGTCTTGAAGAACGGCAGGTTGCCGGCAAAGAGTGCCGGGAACTTCATGATGATCACGTTGTAGATCAGCACAAACAGTCCAAGTCCAACACCAAGCGTAATGAAGAGCGATTTGGTTGAGTACGGATACTTGCGCAGATACACCAGCAGAACAAGCGAGAAGATCGTCAGGATCGACAGCAGGTGCACACCGATCGACAGACCGATGAGATACGTAATCAAGAGCAGATACTTCTCATGTCCCACATCGTCGGCCTTCTCGTTCCAGACCATCATCAGATGGACGATCGTAGCAACAAACAGAGACGATGCTGCGTACACTTCCGACTCTACAGCATTGAACCAGAACGTATCACTGAACGTAAACGTCATGGCCGCCACAAAGCCCCCTCCATACACCATCAGGGCATTGCCGACCTGGCTGAGATCTTCCGTAAAGAAGTTGCGGATTACGCGCACTGTGATGAGATACAGTAGCAGAACGGTTGCGGCACTGGCAAAGACCGACACAAGGTTTACGCGCCAGCCTGGATCGCCGAACGGCAGAAGGTGAAACACCTTGCCGATCATCAGGAACAGTGGAGCACCCGGCGGGTGAGGAACCTGCTGCTGCACGGCTGCCGAGGTGAACTCACCACAGTCCCAGAATGGCACCGTGGGTTGTACCGTCATGAGGTACGTTATCAGCGAAACGATAAACGCAATGCTCGCGAACGCGTAGTGAAGCGTTCTGTTGGAATTCTGCATGGAATCAGGCGAACAGGATGGTTGGAAAGTCCTAAAGTTACGACATCAGCGCACGATGACGGCATGACCAACGGCGGCCGCACCGACGAGTCCGGCATGAGCACCAAACTTGGCGGGAAGAACTGTTGCATTAGCCGCGATCGTCGGAATAGCTCTATGCTGAATCGTTGCGCGGATAGTCTCGATAATGTAGGGGGCTTGCGACACTCCCCCACCGATGATGAGCACGCGCAGACCTAACACGGCCATTGCCGTGCACATGCCGATGCCGATCACGCGTCCGGCCTCGCGCAGAATGCTCTCATCAGTTATCTCTGCAACGGAATGCACATCGTGTCCGGCCTCGCGTGCCATCATCACAATGCCGGCATTGCCGACGTGGTCTTCAAGGACGGCGGTACGAAACGCACGCGGATCGCGAGCCCCTTCCTTGGCCCAGGCATCCATGATGATATGGCCGATCTCTCCCGCATCTCCATGGGGTCCGCGATAGAGAGCCCCATTCAGAATAATCCCCCCGCCAATGCCCGTGCCAAGCGTTGCATAGAGGAAGTTCGGCTCGTTCACGCCCGCTCCCATGAGTGCCTCAGCCAGCGCCGCGGCGTTGGCATCGTTCTCAAGGTCCACCGGCTTCGTGGTTACCTGTCGCAGTTGGGAGAGTAGGTCCACATCATCCCACCCCGGAAGGTTAGGGGGCGCCTGCACATGCTTTGTGTCGGGATCAACAATCCCCGGCACGCCAAGACCTATCGCGGCAATCTCCGGCGAGCGTGCTTCGATGGTACGGACCACATTGCAGATCCGCTCCACCACCGCTTGCCGACCCTCCTCCGCTAACGTGGGAATGCTTGCTTCCCACACCGTTACCCCAGCAGCATCCACCACACCATACTTGATGCCCGTGCCACCAACATCGATTGCGCCAAAGTGTTGCATAGGGGGAAATTACGGAGTGGAATGTCATCCCTGCGAAATGACGTCATCCCTGCGAAATGACGTCATCCCTGCGAAATGACGTCATCCCTGCGAAATGACGTCATCCCTGCGAAAGCAGGGATCCATCTTATGTCACGTTATCAGGCCATTACTGCTCATAGAGGCTCAAGCATATGCCCCAAGGATGCTTCAGAGAAGTCACGTCAGACAAACCAAACATTGAAAGCATAATGGACAACAAACAACCAGCCGTTTACATTATGGCAAGCAAAGAGAACGGCACGCTATACGTCGGGGTCACAACAAATCTGACAAAGCGAGTTTGGGAGCACCGAAACTCGGCTGTTAGCGGCTTCACACAACGCTACGGCGTCAAACTTCTGGTGTTCTATGAGCTCCACGGCAGCATTTATGATGCAATCGTTCGTGAGAAGCAATTGAAGCGGTGGAAACGAGAATGGAAGATTGAATTGATAGAAAAATTTAATCCGAGCTGGAAAGATCTTTGGAATGACATCGTTTGATCACCGTCAAATGCTCGCAAGCGCGTCATCCCTGCTTTCGCAGGGATGACGATCCATCTTTCGTCATTCCCGCGGAAGCGGGAATCCATCTTCACCGGCATGGATCCCTGCTTTCGCAGGGATGACGATCCAACTTTCGTCATTCCCGCGGAAGCGGGAATCCACCTTCACC
>JBJTEQ010000105.1:0-7886 GCA_046092945.1 Kapaibacterium sp. (SeqCode) | reverse complement strand
CTTTGCGGTCCTTCGTGCGGATGGAAAGGCAGCAGAATCAAAGGCGATCTGGGTGATCAAAGGCAATGACTGTGTGGTTGCCGGAATCGACTTTCGCGAGTGTGCTGTAACCGACAGAAATGGGGCTGGCATCCGCGTGGAAGGCACGAATATCACCGTTAGTCGGTGCGCATTTCGTCAGAACCAGGATGGCATTCTGGCCGGGAGCAACCTCAACAGCACGATCATCGTTGAGTACTCCGAGTTCGATCGCAGCGGTGCCGGCGACGGGCTGTCGCACGCCATCTACATCAACCACGTAAACGCCTTCATCTTTCGGTTCAATTACTCGCACAACACTCTCGTGGGTCACGAGTGTAAGTCGAGAGCACATTTCAACTACATCGCCTACAACCGGCTGACAAACGAGACGGGCACTGGCTCGAGGAATCTTGATCTGCCCAATGGCGGCACAAGCGTGGTCATCGGCAACGTGTTTCATAAGGGGGCGAATGCCGAGAACGGCAATGTGATCGGCTACGGAATCGAGGGCATGAGCGACACCGTCGATAACTCTCTTTACATCTCACACAACACCGTTGTTTCCGATCGCGGGCTGGCCACCTTTCTGCGAATCGATTCCAAGACCAAGCTTCTGAAGGCCGTGAACAACATCTTCGTTGGCAACATGTCCTTTCTCATCGGCACGGCCGCCTCGGCGGATACCTTGAATAACCTCAGCTTTGCCACTGCATCACAGGTCGGATTTGTCAACCCATCTGTTTACGACTACCGACTCCTTGCCACAAGTCCAGCCCGAGGCAAGGCCGTCGATGCAGGCTCAGCAACCTCTACGGTACCAAACTATCGCGAGCTTCCACTGGCCGGAATTCTCGAGTATGTGCATCCATGCCAGGATCGCATCCGCATCAGCAGTCGTGACATGGGCGCGTACGAATACGCTCCGATGACGAGCGTCGATGATGCGGAGAAGTCAGCCCCTTTCGAGATCTATCCGAATCCCGCATCAGACATAGTCCGTGTTCACGCCGATACGTCGACCAATTCACAGCTCATCACTGTGGTCAGCCTCACTGGCGAGACTGTTCTATCCACCACCGAATCAACGATCGATGTGTCGTCACTCGCTCCGGGTACGTACCGCGTCATTAGCGGCCTGCGCTCACACATGTTTGTCGTGAGACGGTAGGGTCACTCTTTCACTGCCCATTTTCCGGGGTTGATGAGCGCGATGGCGAGGAATCCGATGAAGAACATCAGCGCTGCTTCCCTATCGCCGATGGGATCTCCAGCGTGGACATAGAACGCTGCAACGCCCATAGTGAAGGCGGCCACGAGGGCGGCCCAGCGCGTTTGATAGCCGATGATAATCAGTATTGGGGCGAAGAATTCACCGACGACGGCAAGAGCCAACGAGATGGTTGGGCCCATCCACATAAAGTCGAAGAACTCTATCTCGCCCCCTGCCACAAGCTTCTGAAGCTTGGGCCAGCCGTGCGTCATCATCAGTGCCGAGACGCCAACGCGCAGGATGAGCTGACCGGCATCATGGAGTTTGTTCATTTACAGCCCCATCTTGCGACGGATCGCTGCGTCGATGCGACGCAGTGCTTCTTCGATATTCTCGATGCTGTTAGCGTAGGAGAATCGGATGAATCCTTCGCCGAACGCACCGAAGGCTGTTCCAGAGAGGCATGCCACGCCCCCTTCATAGAGGAGGTAGTCGGCGCATTCCTGCGACGTCATGCCGGTGCCTTCGATGTTCGGGAACACGTAAAAAGCGCCATGGGGCTTATGACAGCGGAAGCCGGGGATCTTGTTCAGACCTTCGACGATTACATCACGACGATGCTCGAACTCCTTGAGGAACTCCGCCACGTACGGCAGCGTGCGGTCATCAAGTGCCTCGACGCCGGCCATCTGCGTGAACGAGCTAGTGCATGAGGTGACGTTGGTCTGGAGCTTGGCAACAACCTTGGCGATATCCTTCGGGAACAGGCCGTAGCCTAAACGCCAACCGGTCATGGCAAACGTCTTCGAGAAGCCATCAAGGATGATCGTGCGGTCTTCCATACCGTCGAACTCAGTGATCGACGTGTGCTTGAAGTCGCCGTAGGTAACCTGTGAATAGATCTCATCGCTCAACACAATCAGGTCGTGCTTAATGGCGAGATCCGCGATCGCACGCAGATCTTCGCGGGTAAGGATGCCCCCTGTCGGATTCTGTGGTGTATTGATGATCACCATGCGCGTTTTTGGCGTGATCAGCGCTGCGAGGTCATCGACATCGAAGCGGAATTCCTTGTCCTCGCGCAGCTGCAGCGGCACTGGCGTGGCCTGCAGGAAGTTGATTACCGATTCATAAATCGGGAAGCCCGGGTTTGGGTAGATCACCTCATCACCTTCGTCGATACACGCCATCATGCCGAAGAACATGATCGGCTTCGCGCCCGGCGTGATCACTACGTGATCAGCATCGTACTTCGCATAGCCACGCGTCTTGTTCACGTAGTCGGCAACCGCTTTACGAGCATCGGGCAAGCCCGCTGCCGGACCGTAATGCGTAAAGCCCTTATCGAGTGCATCCTTTGCCGCCTGGTTCACATTCGGTGGTGTGTCGAAATCCGGCTCGCCGATCTCCAGGTGAACGATGTTCTTTCCTTGAGCTTCGAGAGCGCGCGCCTTTACGAGCACTTCAAAAGCTGTTTCGGTACCGAGTCGGGAGATGCGTTGGGCGATGTGCATGGTAGGTTTGAGGTTTGAGGTTTGGGGTGTGGGGTGTGCGGTGTGAGGTGGGTGTCGCGTGTAGGGGCGAGACGCAGTCTCGCCCGAAGCGATCAACAATTCACTGTTAGCTCATCTGTTCAACGGCAAGTGGCGACGACACACGTATCACACGTGCATCCTCATCTGACGGGTCAGCTTCGATCGAGACGGTCCAATGACGTTCTGGCATGACGGACGAGGCTTTTTCGGGCCACTCGATAAACTTGATCGCATCCGGAGCGTACACCATTTCTTCGAAGCCAACAGAACGGAGCTCCTCGGGCGTGTCTATCCGATAAAGGTCCACGTGATAGATCTTGACCGGTGAGCCCCCTGCCATGGTACCATCGTACTGGTTGATGATGGCAAAGGTCGGGCTGGTAACGATGTCTTCGACGTTGAAGAAACGGCAGACGCCGCGGACAAACTCAGTTTTGCCTGCTCCGAGGTCGCCCAGAAGAGCAACCACGTCACCTCGATGAAGCATCGAGGCAAAGGTCTCGCCAAGTTCCTGCGTGTGACGCTGACTCTGCGAGTGAAGGGGCGTTTGGTCCATGGAAGGAACCCTACAATCCGACATTTCCCGCAGGCCTTGGAGTGGCCGCGTGCCTAACGGGGCTCCAAAGTTACGACGGGAAGAATCATCTCTTCGAGAGAAATTCCACCGTGCTGGAAGGAGTCCTTGTACTTGGCGAGGTAGCGATTGTAGTCGGTTGGATAGACAAAATAGTGGTCTTCCTTGGCGATAACGACGGACGTGGATGAGCCGGGTCCGGCTGGAATGCGCATTGACTGCGGATCACGAATGATCATGGCATCACGCGATTCGGCCTGCACATTACGTCCGATCTTGTAGCGCAGATTGGTTGTGGTTTCCCGGTCACCGATGACCTTGGAGCCACGCATGCATCGCACAGAACCGTGATCCGTTGTGATGACGATCTGCACGTCCTTAACGGTTGACAGAGCGCGCAGGATACCATAGAAGGATGAGTGCTGGAACCATGAACGCGTGAGTGAGCGATAGGCCGACTCATCCGGTGCAATCTCCTTCAGGATCGGGTAGTCGGAGCGCGAGTGAGCGATCATGTCCACGGCGTTAATGACGATGGCCGTGAGATGGTTCTTTGCATGACGAAGAATATCGGTCTCGATGCGCTTACCAAAATCCGTGTCAATGATCTTGATATAGGTCAGGTCATTCTTGAGTGCCACACGCCGACGTTGCAGCAGGAGCGCAAGCAGTTCCTTTTCATGCCGGTTCAGCGTGTGTTCGTCGGTGCCCCGTTCATCGATCGTGTATTGCGGATAATGCTTGTTGATCTCCGTCGGATAAAGTCCGGCGAAGATGCTATTTCGAGCATATGGCGTAGCCGTCGGAAGGATCGAGCAATAGTAGTCGCGATGCACATTGAACATGGGGCGGATGAACTCTTCCATCATCAGCCATTGGTCCATGCGCATACAGTCGACCACGATGAAGAACGTTGGCCTTCCATTGGCAAGCTTCGGAATCAGGAACTGATCAGCGATATGGGGCGACATAAGCGGGCCCCCTTCACTTCTCTTGTCGGTAAGCCAATCAGGATACTCATCTTCGATAAACTTCGAGAACTCGGCATTGCACTCTTTCCATTGTCCACGCAGTGACTGTTCGAGCCCAACATCCGGATGCTTATCAAGTTCGATGGAACGCTGCACCAGCTTCAGATACACATCCAACCAGTCACTCCACTCCATGCGGTCCATCAGCTTGCGCGTCAGGTTTGAGTAGTCCTGATGAAAGGACTGGGTGATCTTCTCTTCTGCGATACGCTGCGACTCCAGAAACTTTTTGCAGGCAGCAAGGATCTGCGTCGGGTTAACGGGCTTGGTCAGGTAGTCATCGATCTTCCGACCAATGGCCTCCTCCATGAGCGATTCCTGCTCGTTCTTTGTCACCATCACCACCGGCGTTGAATGATCGATATCCTTCAGCACCGACAGGGTATCCAGTCCCGACATCCCTACCATGGACTCATCAAGGAAGACAAGATCGTAACGCTTCTTCCCTGCCAACTCAATGGCATCTTCCCCATTCGTTGCCGTGTCAACGTTGTACCCACGCTGCTGCAGCAGAATGATATGGGGCTTTAAAATGTCAATCTCGTCGTCGACCCAGAGGATGGTGTTCATTGAGGTGTGGGGTTTGAGGTGTGAGGTTCGTCATTCCTGCGGAAGCAGGAATCCAGCATTCGTCATTCCTGCGGAAGCAGGAATCCAGCATGCCGCATGTAACAGCAGCAAATGGTGACGACGGCCTACCAAAGATATTGATAGCGATCAGGTCCGTCGTCGCCTTCGGCTCCTCAGGATGACGCAGTTGCGCTTCGCGCAGTTACCGAGTTACGGAGTTACGGAGTTACCGAATGACGTATCACCGAAAACTCTCTCTGGAGCCGCAGAACTATACGCAACGCTACTCAGGGTGCAATTACTGCCATTGTCGTCGTGGCCCGTGCGATGAGAACTTCCGTACCATCATCCTGAATACAGAAGACATCGGCTTCACAGAAGTGCATGTTTGTACCGGGTTTTACGACACGTCCAACGGCACGCAGGCGCTTGCCCCTTCCCTTGCGGAAGTAGGAGCATTTGAACTCAGCCGTTACGGTATGCTCGTGCGGAGCTACCAGCGTGAACCCTGCAAAGCCCGCTGCCACGTCGGCGATTGTCGCCGTAACCCCTCCATGCACAAGGCCCAACTGCTGCTGGTGTTCGGTGCGGAGCTCGATCTCGGCCACAACATGTCCCGGCTCGATGAGCGTGAGCACGCAGCCGATGTGCTTCATGAACTCCTGACGCTGCAGGTGATCAATGATCGTTTGCCGGAAGTCGGGGTTCTTAAGGGTGAATTCCATGTGCCAAAATTAGCACGCTTCAATGTCAACTATACTTGACACCCCGTCACATGTCAAGTATATTTGACAATGCCTGAACCCAAACTCATCAATCGAGTTCGTGAGCTACGCGGAGAATGCGGAATGACGCAAGGAACACTTGCGGACCGCGTTGGCGTAAGCCGGCAGAGCATCAATTACATCGAGCAGGGTACGTATGCCCCCTCGGTGACGTTGGCGCTGCGGATCGCTGCGGAGCTTGGTGTTCGTATTGAAGACATCTTCACACTTGGCGAAGAATAGACCATGGATCCGATGAGTAACCAAGCCTTCAACTTCGCATTCTGGTCACTTGGCATGAATGCGTACTACGTCATCAACGGCAGGCCGAAATCCGCTCGCGACGGATCGGAAGGAGACTTCGTATGATACGTCGGATACTTCAGTGGATGGGACTCGATCATGTTCTCCTGAACCCCGATTCCGATGAGATTGTGCGCTCCATTCGGCATCGATCTGCGCACACGACTATGCAGCTCACCGTCGTCGGGTGTTTGGTCACAGTTGCCGTGATACAATTCTGGTTCCCAGACCTTGAGCAGGTAACAATCACGCTTGCGATCGTCACGCTCTTCATCATGATCACGAGCGGCTCCATCAACGGGTTTCACGGTGTCGGCATCGCCGAAGAACAGTTACTCGATCGACGTCCAATCAATAGCTCTTCCACCAAGCGTGCCTTCCTGTCTTTGTTCGTGATCTTATACGTGTGTATTTCTCTCACATATTTCCTTATGCATGGTGCAGCGCCTCAGATTTTTGACTTGATTGGTATCGGGGTTAAATCCCTTATCTGGACAGGCATCACACTGTATGTGAGAACGAGGAAAAACAAGCGCGCGACGCGTTCGTCATAGTTGCCCGACACACAAACGCGGTGCTTTGCTATGAACATCAACAAACTCACCATTAAGGCCCAGGAAGCGCTGCAGAGGGCGCAGGAGATTGCCTCGGAGCATACCAATCAGGCGCTCGAGCCGGTGCACATGCTGGCTGCGCTGCTGGATGATGCCGAGGGAATTGTCGTACCGATCGTGACCAAGATCGGCGTGCGGCCGGAGCTCCTGCGGGACAAGGTGCAGACATCAATCGGCTCCCTGCCGAAGGTGCAGGGGGCTGGCGGTTCACATATCTCCTCGGACATGCAGAAGGTGATGCAGGATGCGTTTGCTGAGGCCGGCAAACTCACTGACGAATACGTTTCCACCGAGCATTTGCTGCTGGCTCTTGTGCCATCGAAGAACACCGCCGGTCAGCTTCTGCGCGACCAAGGGGTGACGCGCGATACGGTACTGAAAGTACTAAAAGACATCCGTGGTAATCGTCGGGTAACGGGACAGAATGCCGAGGAGACCTACCAGTCACTGTCGAAGTATACACGCAACCTGAATGACGAGGCCCGTAAAGGCAAGATCGATCCGGTGATCGGACGTGAAGATGAGATTCGCCGCGTGCTGCAGGTGCTATCTCGACGGACAAAGAACAACCCAGTTCTCATCGGCGAACCGGGCGTTGGCAAGACCGCCATCGTCGAGGGAATTGCTCAGCGCATCATCTCGCAGGATGTGCCGGAATCGTTGCAGTCCAAGACGGTGTTTTCTCTGGACATGGGGGCGCTGATCGCCGGCACGCAGTACCGGGGTCAGTTCGAAGAGCGCCTCAAGGCCGTCGTCAAGGAAGTGGCAGATTCAGACGGTGAGTTCATCCTCTTCATCGACGAGCTCCACACGCTCGTGGGTGCCGGAGCCACGCAGGGGGCGATGGATGCCGCCAACCTCCTCAAGCCTGCGCTGGCACGGGGCGAGCTGCGCGCCATCGGCGCTACCACGCTTGATGAGTACCGCAAGTACATCGAAAAGGACTCTGCCCTTGAGCGCCGTTTCCTAAAGGTCTTTGTGAGCGAACCAACGGTGGATGATACGATCAGCATTCTTCGCGGTCTTAAAGAACGGTACGAAGTGCACCACGGCGTGCGCATCACCGATGCCGCCATCGTTGCCGCGGCGCAGCTGTCAAACCGATACTTCACCGACAGGTTCCTGCCCGACAAAGCCATCGACCTTGTCGATGAGGCCGCGTCGAAGCTTCGCATTGAGATCGACTCTATGCCCGAAGAACTCGACACCCTCGAGCGCCTGATGGGACTGCTCCGGTTCTAACTACTGCGCCGGCTGCCAGACT
>JBJTEQ010000104.1:0-5089 GCA_046092945.1 Kapaibacterium sp. (SeqCode) | reverse complement strand
GTCTGGAACCAAAGGACACGGCGGCATTCCAGCGCGGCGAACTTGTTGAGCCGATCAAACCGATCACCTACTACATCGATCCTGCCACGCCAATGCAATGGCGTCCGTGGCTGAAGAAGGGCGTAGAAGACTGGAACGTGGCCTTCGAAGCTGCAGGATTTAAGAACGCCGTGCGCTGTATCGATCCACCATCGCCGAACGAAGATCCGGACTGGTCGCCGGAAGACGCTCGCTACAGCGTCATCCGCTACTACCCGTCACCGGTGGAGAACGCCTATGGTCCGAACATCCACGACCCTCGCACGGGCGAGATCATCGAGTCCGACATCGGCTGGTTTCATAACATCATGAAACTGCAGACCGGCTGGTACTTTGCTCAGGCCGTGAGCGATCCAAAGTCGCGCAAGATCCCGTTCTCCGATTCACTCATGGGCGAGCTCATCCGCTTTGTTGCTGCCCACGAGTTTGGTCACACCATCGGCATGCCTCATAACATGCGCGCATCGAGCTCGTATCCGGTGGACTCACTGCGCTCGAAGACGTTCTGCGCGAAGTATGGTACAGCCCCTTCCATCATGGACTATGCACGGTTCAACTACATTGCCCAGCCGGGCGATGACGTAGACGTTGTTCCGCACGTTGGCCCCTACGACAAGTTCTCAACGATGTGGGGTTACCGTCCGGTGATCGGCGCAACGACGTCCGACGCCGAGCTTGACTCTACGCGCAAGTGGGCCGAAGCCAGCGAGCGCGATCCGATGCTGCGCTTTGGTGCGCAGCAGTGGATGATCCTTGACCCTTCGTCGCAGACAGAGGATCTCGGTGATGACGCCATCAAGGCCGGCATGTATGGCGTGCAGAATCTGCAGCGCGCCATCGGCTATGTGTTCGATGCGACGTACGAAGCCGGCAAGGACTTCGATCAGCTGGCCGACTCCTACGATGACATCCTCGGTCAGTGGTCACGCGAGATGGGGCACGTTGCCAACATCCCGGGCGGCGTGTTCATCGACCGCAAGGTATTCGGCTCTGACGGTGCCGTCTACACACCAGTGCCGCAGGCACGTCAGCGTGCGGCCGTATACTTCCTTAAGGACTTCGTCTTCACCACGCCAACGTGGCTCATCGACGAGAAGGTTGTGCGCCTTCTTTCTCCATCGGACGTGGCCTCACGTCTGTCATCTATGCAGACACGTATCCTTCGAACCGTTATCAGCTCAGACAAGCTCCTGCGCCTACTGGATCAGCAGGCACGGTATGGAGACACTGCCTACAGCGTTGACAAGCTCTACACTGATGTGGAGGGGGCTATCCTGACGGAGCTAATCACCAACAAGCCGACCGACTATTATCGTCGTGCACTGCATCGTGCCTATGTGCAGGATCTCATCGACAAGTGCGTAAAGCCAGCCCCTTCGTCAGATCCGTTTGCATCGATGTTCCGTCCGAACACGTACGGCACCGATGTGCGGGCCATCTCGCGGGCACGTCTTGCAGCACTACGCAAGAAGCTTACCACCGTCAAGAGCACGGATGCTTTGACGCAGGCACACTACGACGACCTTGCCCTGCAGATCCGTCAGGCTCTTGAGGATACGGCCAAGCAATGAGGTCTTCGACCAAGGTCGTCTGGCTGGGCTATGCCAGCATTGCTCTGTCCTTCATCTGGGGCACGGGCATTGTGCCGGCCATCATGGCACGGCGCATTGCGCGCACTACCGTGGGCACAACTCCGCGAGAGGTCAGTGATCTGCGTGGCGGCAACCTGCTGGCCACCATCGGTCTGTGGCTCAACATCTTGGTACTCGGTGTGATCATCTGGAGCATGATCTCGACCTACGTCCTGTAAAGCCCCTTGCCTGACGTACTTTTGAAGTCGCTATGAACACACTTCTTCCTTGGCTTGGTCTGCTGCTGCGCGCCTACGTTGGCGGGTACTTCGTTATGGCCGCCGTGCCGAAGATCATCGAGCCGCTTGCCTTTGCCACTTCTATCTCCCACTACGGACTGCTCCCCAACTGGGCCGTGAATGCCTCGGCGCTCGTGCTGCCATGGCTGGAGATCATCTCCGGCATCATGCTGATTGCCGGCGTCAAGATTCGCCTGAACGCCCTGTTCACCGGAGCAATGCTCCTCATTTTTACATCTGCCGTGGCCTATGCCGTGGTGATGGGACTGAAGATCGACTGCGGCTGCTTTGGCTCGCAAGGGGGCGAAGAGGTCAGCTGGTTCAAGGTCGGCAAGAACACCCTCATGATGCTCATGTGCGTGGTGCTGTGGAAGTGGCCGCAAACTGTCCTTTCCGTTGAAACCGGAATGGGGCTTGGCAGGTCAAAGGCCGCATGAGTACGCCCCATTTCGAGAAATCAACATTGCGTGACTGGTTCAGTGCCGGAGCACTAGTCAGTGATGGCTCCATGGCATTGGAGCTTGCCAAACGGGGCTTTACCGAGCGTCCGTGCGACCGCTATAACCTCACTTCCGGCGTTATCGTTGAGCGCATTCATGGCGAGTTCATCGATGCCGGCGCGCGGCTTGTGCAGACCAACACCTGGCACGCCAACCGCTTTGCTCTTGAATCCTCCATGCTGTCGGCACGCGTCACCGAGATCAACCGTAAGGGGGCGTGGCTGGCCCGTTCAGCAGCCGGCACCCGTGCCATCGTTGCCGGAGTGATCGGTCCAAGCGGACGTCTGATGCGCCCCTTGGGTCCGATTGAACCCGACGATCTGCGATCTAGCTTTCAGGAACAGGCATCGGCGTTGCTGGCCAGCAACGTTGATGTGCTGATGCTAAAATCGTTTATTGACCTTGACGAGCTTGAGATCGCCATTGACGTTGTACGCTCGCAGAGTCAGCACATTCCGCTCATTGCGCTGAAGTCATTCCCCGAGGACGGCTCCGTGCTGGCCGGATCATTTCCGTCAGACGTAGCGCATCGCCTGCGGGGTCACGGCGTGCAGGCCATTGGTTCCAACGGTACCGTTGGACCGCAGCGGATGATCGGCATTATCGAATCTCTGCGGGTATCGGATGTGCCCCTTGTGGCCATCCCCGACATCGGCATCCCGACCATTATCGACGGTCAGCCTGTTTACAATGCCGAGCCCAGTTACGTGGCCTCTGCTGCCCGACGTCTTGTTGAGCACGGGGCTGCCATCATCGGTGCTGACGGCGGAGCGGACATCGAACAGATCCGTGCCATCGCCGATGCCGTTGCCGGCGTCGAGATCGGCTCGGTACCGGTTAGCGTCAAGCGCACACATGCACAGGCCACCGACGAGCTTGCTACGCCAGAACCGACACCCTTCATGCAGGCCATCACGGAACGTCGCGTGTTCACGGTTGAACTCGACGTGCCGCGTGGACTCGACATGTCCAGCGTCATCGACGGGGCTCGCTATCTACGCGAGCATGGCATCGATGCCGTGAACATCTCCGACGGAGCGCGTGCGCGGCTGCGCATGAGCCCCATTGCCATTTCAAAGCTCGTTGCCGAGCAAACCGGCATGGAGTGTATCTCGCACCTTGCGTGCCGGGATCGCAACATGGTAGCGCTGCAGAGCGAGCTCCTCGGTGCACATGAGATGGGCATCCGGAACATCCTTGCTGTTACCGGTGACCCAACACATATCGGCGACTTCCCCTCGGCCACGAGCGTGTACGACGTCGACTCCATCGGACTTGTCCGCGCACTGGGTCACATGAATCACGGCAAAGACCTTATGGGCAACCCGTTGGGGCAGCGCACGGGCTTCTGCATCAGCTGCGCCGTGAACCCGGCCGCTGATGATCTCGACCGCGAGATCGACCGTCTGGCCATGAAGGCCGAGCAAGGGGCTCATGTGGCCTTCTCGCAGCCGATCTTCGACGTGGAGCTGCTCGAGAGATTCCTTGATCGCATCAAGGACATCGACATCCGGTTCATGCTCGGCATCATTCCGCTTCGCACGATCCGTCACGCCGAGTTCCTCCACTACGAAGTGCCGGGCATGACGATCCCCGGTTGGGTGCGCGAGCGCATGCGCACGGCAGCATCCACCGATGAAGCAACCGACATCGGCATCGACATCGCCGTTGAGTTTCTTCAGTCGGCCCTTGCCCGCGTCAATGGCGTGTATCTCATGCCCCCTTTCAAGAAGTACGATATTGCTGTGCGCATTCTCTCACGTCTCGATATGCAGAGGTAGTTCATGGAACAGAATCAGATACCACCGCCACCGGGTCAGGGCCCATCCGTCAATCCATTTGGTCCGTATCAGCCATCCATCGAGGATCTGCGTGCCGGCTTCGGAATCCGTCTTGGCGCATTGGCCATCGACACCGTGATAGCCGCCGTCCTCACCGGCGCTCTTACCCTGCTTCTTTCGCCGCTCGATCTGCCAACGCCAGAGGTCCTTTTGGATGCCAAGGACAGTCTCGCCGAGCTCTTCGCGACGTTCAATATTCCCGGCGATCAGGAAGACCTCATCACAAATCTGATGGTCAGCTCTTCATATGCCGGGGCCGTTGCCTCTGTGCTCTATATGCTCATCGAGGGTCTCACCGGCGCTTCCATCGGCAAGCGTCTTCTCAAGCTCACCGTTGCCCGCGCAGATGGAACGGCTGGCACGCAGTCGCTCTTCCTCAGCCGCATGTTCGTCAAGAATTCGGATCGCATCCTCCACCTCATCGCGATCCTCCCACTGTTTACATTTCTCTCCGGTGCTGTTGAATCAGCCGGCTCTACTATCGGATTTGTCCTCTTCATCGGCTGCTTCTTCGTCCTTGGACGCAACCGCATGGCCCTGCACGATATGGTCGTGAAGACGGCGGTGTTTAGGACAGCCGATATCAGGTACTAGATACTGCGCTTCGCGCAATTACGGAATTACCGAATGACGGAGTTACGACCGCTCTTCGCCGGACAGGTCCTTCGTCGCCCTCGGCTCCTCAGGATGACGCCGCCCGAGGCTAATATTGACCGTTTGTAATTACGTGTTCATCATTCCCGACCCCGGGCCAAGGCCCGGTGGCGGTGGTATCTGATTCTGTTCCATGAACTACCTCTGCATATCGAGACGTGAGAGAATGCGCACAGCAATATCGT
>JBJTEQ010000103.1:0-16634 GCA_046092945.1 Kapaibacterium sp. (SeqCode) | reverse complement strand
GGACTATACCAACGTCTATGGTGCATCGTTTTCGGAGGGCAGCCTGGATCTAGCCAGCTACACGTCGAGCGAGCCCCATGCCTTCATGACGCTCATGATGCGTATGTCCATGTCCGAGAAATTCGACGTTGAGCTTTCTCTATCTGACGACCCAAGCCAGGCTGACTGCGTCATTGGTCCAGCCATGCCGGGCATGGAGCAGGCATTGGACCTTGGCGAAGAGTGGTTCGATATGGCCGAGTCCCCTCTGCCCCTTGCCCTGTGGGTAATGCGGGTTGATGCTGAAATCGAGAACTTCCAGGATATCGTCAACCGCGCATGTCAGAGCGGCCTTATCGAACGTCCGATCAGCGAAGTTGTCCCTCTACATGCTGATCATTCACCGCGGGAGGGGGCGATCCTCTACCGCTGGTCGGAAAGCATCGAAGAAGGGCTCCTCGCAACATTGAACACACTGTACTTCCATCAGCACCTCGCAGAGATTCCTGCGATCAAGCTACTTGGCCGGGACTGACATCCCGTATTTTTGTCGCACCATTTACCGAGAAAGAAAATCATGCAGATCTATGTTGACAGCGCAAACCTGAAGGAGATCCAGCACGCCGCAGCGATGGGATTCATCAGTGGTGTTACCACCAACCCTTCTCTGCTTGCCAAGGAAGATCCGTCAACGAATATCAAGGATCTGATTCTGCAGATCCACGAGTCGGTTGGCGGACACACCAGCGTAGAGGTGATCAGCACGGATACTGACGGCATGCTTCGCGAAGCTGACGCGATCCTCTCCTGGTTCCCTGATGCGACGATCAAGATCCCGTTTATCCCGGCTGGGTTGACTGCTGTGCGCAACCTGAGCGACCAGAACATCCCGACGAACGTCACGCTGCTCTTTACAGCCAATCAGGCACTGATCGCCGCTAATGCCGGCGCAACGTATGTGAGTCTCTTCATGGGACGTCTCGACGATATCGGAACTGACAGTCTGGTAGCCCTGCAGGACACGTGCGAGATCTGGGATGCCCAGGGTCTGGATTCGCAGATCATTGCTGCATCGATCCGTACACCGATCCACATGCTCGAATGCGCCAAGGCCGGTGCTCACATTGCCACGGTGCCATACAAGGTGATCATGCAATCGATGAAGCACCCTCTGACTGATGCCGGACTTGAAGCATTCCTCAAGGATGCCACTAAGTTCTCGATGTGATCCCATGAGAACCGTCATCATCACCACGGTCATGGTTCTCATGACCCTGACGGCCATTGGATCCTCCACCGACAGAGCAATCGGCAAACGCGCGAAGGAATTCACGCTGCTCGACCAGTACGAGAAGGAATGGACCTGGTCGAAGCATTGGAAGGGGCGCCCCACCATCCTCGTTTTGAGTGACTGGAAGGGAAGCGACTACACAGCGGCGTGGACGGATCCGCTCGTCAATCAATTCAAGGACCGCGTTCAGTTCGCCGCATTGGCCGATGTTTCTCTGGCTCCGGGCTTTCTCGAGGGCTACCTGCGCTCGCGTTTCCGTGATGCCTACAAAACGCCGATCCTGCTCGACTTCGAAGGTGATGTGTTCGAGTACTATCACTTTGTCTCGGGCATTCCGAATGTGCTGTTTATCGATGCTTCCGGCACCGTTCGCCTGCATACATGGGGTAAAGGGGCTGAGGAATCGGTTACTGCATTTGCGAAGAACGTCGGACAGCTTCTCTAACCGTCCCACCACATGCCAGCAATCGTCGACAAAGCGGCAAAGCGCGCTCAGATCGTCACCCATGCGGCCGAAGTCTTTTCGCAGACCGGCTACCATGCATCGAAGATGGCCGACATCGCCAGTGCCGCCGGCATTGGTAAGGGAACGATCTACGAGTACTTCGCTACGAAGGAACAACTGTTTCTTGCGGTCTATGACGCGTGGATGGGTCAGTACGAACGTCTTGTCCGCGATCGCGTCGACGAGGCAGCTGATGCCCTGAGCAAGGTGGATGCCGTTCGCGAGAGCGCCGTGGAGTTCTATGAATCTCGCGCTGTGCAAGCCCCCTTACTGCTGGAATTCTGGGCGCATGCACTGCGCACCGATAACCCGGCATTCCTCGAGAGGATCAATGCAACGCGGGAGTTCCTGCGCTCGATCGGACGCGAACTGACGAGCGAGCTCGTTCGTGCCGGGTGGTTCCGCGATGTAGACGTAAATGCATTTACGGATCTCGAAGCCGGCATCTCTGACGGCATCTTTCTGACGTGGGTACTGGAAGGACGTTCCTTCCCCCTCGACAAAGCATTTACGTTCCGTCAGAGCGTCATCGGCCTCGGGCTGCTGGCACCGGAACCCCGGGCTCTCCTCGAAGAACGTCTTGGCTCGAAGCTGAAGAAGGGTTTCGGTTCTACCACGCGATCGCGAACATCACGATAAGTAGCGTCAGCAGCGTGCGCCGCACACGCTGACGGGTGATGTCGGTCAATGCAGCATTCTGATACCGGTCGATGAGCCATGCCAGAACGAGCGTGGATACGAGGATCAACACCATGATCCCAAACCCGCTCTGCAGCGTCATCGACTTCGATTGCGTCCGCCCGATGCCATCCCACCATGGTGTGCCATAGAGCAGCACGATATGGATGACGTAGATGTAAAGGGACTTCGAACCGAAGAGGATGTAAGACGATCTCCATCGCCACGTTGCATTCAGCAGGTTAACTGCGCCCCAGAAGACGACAAGTGCCGCCCCGAAGCGCGCAACAACCAGCAAAACACTGTCAGGATTATCAATGCTCGTCTGCGGTACTCCCATCGCGATGAGTCCGTACAACGTGCCATATCCAACAATCACCAGCGGAATTCCCACTCGTTGCGCAAGCTTCACCAGTTCCGAGTCACGGTCTTCAGCCGGCTTGGCATACAGATATGCTCCAACGATAACGCCGAGAAAGAGATAGCTGGCAACGGGAAAGAATGGAAACAGCGATCCATACTTCATCGTGAGATACGGACTCAGCCAAGACGGCATCGCCGAGTGCACGGAGTCAAGGTGGGCAAGGGGCGAGAGAAGAAGAATACACACCACGGTGATCGCGGCGCGCCGACGCATCTCGACAACCGAGCGCGTTGATTCCATCACCATCACAAAGACGATCATCGCAAAGCCCACCAGCTGCAGGATGTTCACGGCAAAGAATGCATGCCATCCGGAATCCGGTACATAGGGCAGATCAATGATGCGCTTGCCGGGAAACACCAGTGCGCAACCGATCACGAGGATCGTCACGGCCCAGCGAAGTCGACGTTCAATTGTAGACGAGGGTATGCGACCCTCGGCGTCGCGCTTGGCGGCAAACACATGCGCGGCACCCGAGACCGTGAGGAAGACCGGAGCGGTAAGCCCCCTGATCCAACTCCAGATACTCCATGGCATGTGGGTGATATCGAGCGCTGATGGCATGACTAATGCATCGAGGACATGACCCTGGATCATGAGAAGCATCGCGATGAAGCGTGCCAGGTCGAGTGCATACAATCGTGACATCTCGCAAAAATCGGTCAATCTCACGGAACCCTCTCACAGGCCCCGTATGTTTGTCCCCTACGCATTGTCCATCGACGGAAAGAGCATCGTGAAGGTCATCGTCATCGGAAGTGGTTTTGGAGGCCTCACGGCTGCCATTCGTCTACAGGCCAAGGGGTTCGACGTAGAGATCGTCGAGAAGCGCGACAAACCAGGGGGCCGTGCTTATGTGTACGAACAGGATGGGTTTGTCTTCGATGGCGGGCCGACTATCATCACAGCCCCCTGGCTGATCAACGATCTATTTGAACTCTGTGGCAAGAAGACCGACGATTATGTGAAGATCGTCCCCATCGATCCATTCTACAATGTCCGCTTCCAGGATGGAACGGTCTTCCGCTATAATGGCAAGCGCGAAGAAGTGATCGAGCAGATCCGCTCGTTCAACCCTGCCGACGTTAAGGGTTACGAGAAGTTCTATGCCAAAACCGCCGACATTTTCCGCGCCGGATTCAATCTCATTGATCAGCCGTTTACGTACCTGACGGATATGTTGAAGGTCCTCCCGGACCTCATCCGACTTCGCTCCGATCGAAGTGTTGCCGCTTTCGTAAACTCCCATATCAAAGATCCACGACTACGTCAGGTGTTTTCGTTTCACCCACTTCTTGTTGGCGGCAATCCCTTCCAGACAACCAGCATCTACGC
Organism: Kapaibacterium sp. (SeqCode); assembly: GCA_046092945.1. Classification (GTDB taxonomy): domain Bacteria; phylum Bacteroidota; class Ignavibacteria; order Kapaibacteriales; family Kapaibacteriaceae; genus UBA10438. The sequence continues at coordinate 12,422 of JBJTEQ010000103.1, read as the reverse complement.
TTTGATCCACAAGCTCGAGCAGGAATGGGGCGTGTGGTTTGCCATGGGTGGAACCGGAGCACTTGTGAAGGGGCTTGTGAATCTGTTCAAGGACATTGGTGGCACGATCCGGTATTCGAGCGAAGTCGACAGCATGATCATTGACGATGCAGATGGTACTCCACGTGCGAAGGGTGTCACGCTGAAGAACGGAGAGACACTGAATGCTGATGTTGTTGTCTGTAACGCCGACGTAGCTCAGGCATACATGTCGTTGGTTCCGAAGAGATATCGGCGCCGCAACACCGACGAAAAGATCAAGAAGATGCGGTATTCGATGTCGCTCTTCGTGATGTACTTCGGCACCGATCGTCAGTACCCGGATATGGCGCATCACGAGATCCTCATGGGTCCACGCTACAAGGAGCTTGTCGAAGATATCTTCACAGAGAAGCACCTTGCCGACGACTTCTCGCTGTATCTGCACCGTCCTACCGCTACCGATCCGTCACTCGCTCCGGCAGGTTGCGATTCGTGGTACGTACTTTCTCCGGTGCCGCACCTTGAGTCAGACACCGACTGGGAAACAATGCGCACGGTCTACCGCGACCGTATCGTGAACGAGCTGGAGAAGCGCTACATGCCAGATCTCTCTAAGCACATCGTCAGCGAACACATCATCGATCCTGTTCACTTCCGCGACACGCTGAACTCCTATCTCGGCAGCGCCTTCTCTGTAGAGCCAATCCTCTTTCAGAGTGCATGGTGGCGTCCGCACAACAAGAGCGAGGATGTCGAAGGTCTGTACTTCGTCGGCGCCGGAACGCATCCGGGCGCCGGACTCCCGGGTGTAATGAGCAGCGGCACCATCGCCTCGCGAATGATCGCCGGCTAGTCGTTCCAGACGGTTTCGAAGAGGATGGCACCAATTGTGGTGACGATGCCCGTGTGGGCGATCATCACGCCGAGGTCGCCCCATGCATCAGCAAGCGTAAGTCCGGCCAGTGCCAGAAGTGTGGCCTGAATGCCTGGCATCACCAAGGGCAGCAGCACGGGAAACGCAAGCACCGGTAGCAGAGCTTGCTTCGAGCCGGCCTTCGCAACGATCGCCGACGTGATGGTTGTAACGGCGGCAAGCCCGATGCTCGCGATCACCACAACAAGAACCAGCATACCCAGTCCACCGACGGTGAGTGTTGGGATCAGCACGGCCATGAGCATCACAATCAGCGTGTTCGCAATGAGTGAGAGCAGCACGTTTCCGGCAAGCTTTCCGAAGTAGATGGAAAGGGGCGATGCACTCAGCCGAAGGTACAACGATGTACCTCGTTCTTCTTCACTGATGAAACCACGCGCCAGGCCTGTCATAGCCGTAAAGAACATCACGATCCAGATCACGGCCGAGATCACCGGACGCGGTATTGCCTCGTCGGCCGTGGAGACCGCAACCAGTGTAACGGCGGTAACAACGAAGAGAAGTAGCGAGGTTACGCCGTAGCGCGTACGTGCTTCGGACTGCAGATCCTTCCACAGAACGGCAACCCACTGCGATCGCGCCACAGGTCGCATTTCTCGACCGCCTTAGAAACGGTAACGAGCACCGGCCAACAGACCAAAGGTCTCAAGGGTCCACGGCGTCTCGGTGGCAAGGTCGCCAAACGTCTGCGTATATCGTGCTTCGGCAAACACCGATACACGATAGCTGACAGGATAGATCACACCTACGCTACCGTAGTATGACAACAGTGTGCTGTTAAGCGATGGCAACTCGTTGATGTTACGCGTCTGAACCGTCGAACCATCAGGGAACAGATGATTGGACGGGCGCAAGATGATGCGCTCGCTGACGATGGAGTTTGACAGCAGCATCGACAGCTGGATTCCTGTTCCGAGATAGAAGTGCCTCCGTGGAGAATACTCCAACCCGAGGCTTGTGTGCAGATATGGAAGCGACAGTCGAATACGGTCGGCTTCCTGATAGGGCATGAACGTGCGGGAGACCGTATCAAGCACTGTGAATCGAGTTGTGTCAGGAGCAAGGAGTTCACCACTCACCGAGCTGAAGCTTAGGCTACCGAGCAGCGTCAGGCCGCTTGCGGCACGATATCCAAGCAGCGCTCCAAGCCCAAGATTCGTACCCTGCGCATCGCTGTTGAATTTGCTCTGGCTGCTTACTGCCGAGAACGTCGTATTAATGCGATGGAAGGCGCTCCCCGAATTCAGATAGAGCCCGGCATGCCATGCACCGCCGCCTTTGCACTCGCGGTCCATACCACGAGACAGATTGTAGACGTACTTCGAAGAGATATTGTCAAACAGATGACACACGGAAAAGATGCTTGAATTCCCCTCGGCATCGACAGCCTTCAGGACTAGGCTGGAAACGTCTGAGCCCGATACGCGGCGGATCTTGATGACGGCCTGAGGAGCCCCTTCGTCAATGTAGGGTATCGTTGCCTCGAGGCCCATTGCCTGGACGATGCTCACCGAGCGAAGTCCCTTATCGGTGATCCTGTCGTCGCGCACGATAACTTGATACTCGCCTTTAACGTAGCGGTCGTCGGCGTCAGGGGGCAATGAGTCGACAAGTTTGGTGGCATCGTAGAATGACTGTCCGGCCATGTTTCCATAGGCATCAAAGGCGGCCTTCAGGAATCCGAATCCATAGGAATAGAGTCCGAACGGAACTGCGCCCTTGATCACGTGCGTTCCGAAGGGAACCTGCACCTGGCCGATAGCGTAGCGACTTTCGCCAAACAACCGGAACAGCGTGGTATCGAGTGGACGTCCATTGAGTCGGATGTCGCGGAGGCTCTCACGCGGAGCGATCACATTGATGTAGTGATGCCAGTCGCCATTGATCGGTGTTGCAAATCGATACTCTGTGCGGAACTGCTGCGTTGGCGTCACCAGGATCATCATCGGATCGCCGACGCTGTCTCCGTTCTTGAAGCCCTGGGCAAACTGCGCAACCATAACCGGCTTGCTGGCCGTGATTTGCGTGTTCTTCATGGCGTTGAGGTTCTCATAGAACTCGCCGGCCTTGAGAATGGCGATCAGTTTCGAGTCTTCAAAGACCTTCGTGCTGTCAGCCGAAGCAATCACGCGATACGTGTAGCGCGACCGTTCTTTGAGCATTCCGATATAGTAGTGCTTTCCCCATGATTTGGTAGGGGGCATCTGCTCGATAAGGTGATTACACGCCTCGACCTTTGGTGGGATATAGGCACAGGCATGTCCGCTGAAGACGGAGATCTTCTTATTCGAACTAATCGACGTGCCCGTCAGGTCGCAGTTACCAATGACTTCCCACTTAGCCACCACCGTATACACATCGCCCTTGGAAAGGCGAACTCTGAACGGTATACCAGCCGGACGTCCGGTAGAGGTGATAGCGCGGGGCACAATGGTGACCTCTGTGCCATCTTCTGTGGCAACGATGGAGATGCCCGAGAGCATTTCCGGGGACTGCTGAATCTTGGTGTAACAGACAGCGCGATACTCCGTGCCGAGGATGTTCACCGGAAGACCCAGGTAGGTATCGGTCGTCTGAAATCGACTGCTCAGGCCATAAACGCTGACGGGTTGATCGGACGTGATATGAACTGCGAGGCGTTCAGCTGTCTCCTGCGCACTTGCCTGCGCCATCGCAGGAATCGAGACGTTCACAACGGTGTTGGCTTTCACGCTGACGGTGTTGTCGAACTGAATGCCCTCTACTTCGATACGAACGTTGGCATCGTAACTGCTGGTGATGAACAGCTGCAGCCGGAGTCCACCTTGGCGTCCGGACTGGTCTGTGATACCGGCCTCACGAAAGTTCTTCATGAAGCACAACCAGAACTCCTTACCCTCAGAACTGGTCTTTTCCACCTCGCCCTGAGCAAATGCTGTCATAGCGGCAATCACGAGTGACACCGCAGCAAGAAGTATCCTTTTCATGGGATCACCCTCATGCTGTGGTAAGCGGTACCGGATTCCGTTGACAGTTCAAGAATATACATCCCCGTAGCAGCGTCTGACTGCAGGATCGCAAGGTCGTAGAAATTCTCACCGGCAACGGCATTGGTCGTCCATGACCGGATGAGGCGGCCCTGAATCGTGCGCATGGTAAAGCGCACAGATTCATTCTTCGGAACCACGAAGGCAATACGCGTTTGCTGCGCAAATGGATTCGGATAGTTGCCCGTGATAGCAAGGTCCGTCCGCTGAGCGCCGATCTCAACACCGGTGCGGAGCACATACCCACCCTTGGTGGCACTGACGGGATACGATGTATCCTGAGCAAAAACGGAATCAACCGCAATGCTTCCGATGCGATCCGGACCGCCAACACCTTCAATTGTCAGAAAGCATACGGTATCATTGACAGCAGGACGGCTATAGTCACAGCGGAGGGTTACGTAGGCCTGCGTTCGCGACACGACCGTTTCCGTCAGATCGACCGTTGCACAGTAGAGACTGGTCGCCGCTCCGCCAGTGGCGGACAGAATACGAACTACATTCGGAGAATAGCCGACGCTGATACGCGAAATGCCCCCGGCCTCGATCGTACCGATGAGAGGTATAACTTTCCGCTCCCCGGGTGCGATCGAAATGGTGTCGGGTAGAGTAAAGTCTGCTGCGTGTGATGTCGGACTACTGACAAGGAAAGCACCCAGCGCAACGACAGCGCGCAGAGTGCGCAAGATTGACATGGTTCTCCAAGGCATACAGCCGCAAATATATCGCATCTGGCGTCCACAAAGGCGCACCCCTGCACGCCATTTCAGCCCCTTTCCGAGGGCAATTCAGCGCAATGTGTGTGCTAGAACTCCTGAATGACGATCACATCATATCCCTTTGCCTTTTCGCCAACAACAACGAGGGTAAAGTTGTTGCCGAGGGTGGCCAAGCGCACGGGCAGTGTGTAGATCTTCTCTAGGGTTCGGTTATCGAAGAAAAAGTAGGTGCCGCGCCGGTCCTGGGTAGTGATCATGGGCTCGGAGACCTCACCTAACGGCAGAGCACGTGTGAGAGCTTCAGACGTTTCGGCCGAAGCAATGGAATCAATCGAAACCGTGAGCTCTGCAATATCCCGTGTGGCATTGACAACGCGACGGATAGAACGACCAGGCGCTGGGAGCAATGGTAACGTGCGGTACTGCAGTACCTGAGAGGCACCGTTCGGCTGACCAAAGACCACAAGAGTACGATCGGCATTGCGCAGCAAGAGCTGCCCCGTGAGCCCATCGATAGAATATGAATTATCCGCCTGTTCCAGACACGTCGTCATAGAGTTTCCGTAATACAGACGTCCACCCTTTAAGACCGACCCCAACTGCACATCAATGATATTTCGCTCTACAGCACCATGGACGAATGTCACCAGAGCAGCATCTGAAACAAGCTCAGCCGGAATGCTGGCTGACTCCTGTTCGATGACGGCAACCTGAAGCTCACCAAGCTTATCGTGCAGGATAAGGTCATACGACCTATCCGGCTGCAGCGTAACGTTTGACGCCCGCAGAAGCAACGTGGGCGTTGTCTCACTGGTGATCGTCAGCGGCACGACTCCCGGATCGATCGCAACCGCAGGAGAAACGCCGCGCGGCATCAGCATCTGTGCAAGGGTGATGGCCGGCTGGAGGCCATTGGCCGCAGAGGCCGACGAGCGGGTGCTCGTTGAGACGCGAACTTTGGATGTTGATGCAGACGTGTGAATGATGCGGACCACAGCCTTTCCTGCAGAACCGAGTGGGCGCTGGATCATTGGCGCAACCAGAGCCTGCCCGGTGCCACCCGAATCGGCTACCACAACACTGAAAAGGTTTCGAACCACCAGCGAGGTACTGTCGAACAACCGGCTTCCGGAAGCAAACCGAATCTCGATTCGATCCGGGCGTTGCTGGTCACATGTTGTCACCGGTACCCGTTCCCCGATTCGGCGGGAGGCAAGCCCCTTCGTCAGGGAGGTGCCGAGATCCGGCATGTCAACATCAACACTGCTCGAGCTCAGGTTTACAACGCGAACATCTGCCGACCGACTCGAAACTGGGGCAAAGGGGCGACGTGCAGCCGACGTAAGATCGGATTCTTCGATGAAGTCCAACTGTGGGAGAGGTCCGGATTCCGCATCATGAACGATGAGCGAATACGTTCGGCGCTCATTAAGTGTGGTCTCATAGGTGCCTAGGACCGCCCCCTGACCGTTGCGATACTCGACGAGTGAGAAGACGATGGTGCCCGGATATACTTCTCGAAACTCTGATGACTGACGGAATACCGTAGGGATAGTCAACAGTGGTGCGCCGCTTGGACATCCGAGACGCAACTCGTAGCTGCGCGAAGGATCGGCGTGCATGTTTACTATGCGAACCTGAGCATAGCCCCTGGCAGAACCGGGCGTATTGGCATTGCTGATCAGGAGCGTATCGAATTGCTTCGGCTTATCCGGTCCCGACACGGCGTAGAGGTTGTACGAAGTATTCGGGATGAATGGAACACGCCTGGGCGAACGGAACTCGATGTCCTGTCCCTGAAAGATCTCCAGAAATGTCGAATCACCCGGAGATTGGACGGTATCGCTGAAACCGAACATGGGAACGTCGGCTGAAGCAAAGCCATTCTCCATCACAAGTCGACGCTGCTGACCATCCGGAACAAAGTTGAACAGTCGCATTGTAATGCGACGTCGGCCCGGAACCGGGTTGACGATACTATCATCCTCCTGTGCACAGCTATTTAGCAAGCCGGCAAGAACAATAACGGCAGCGATGATTCTCAAACGAGTCATGACAGCAAGTTGCGATATTTTTGTCTGTGGAAGAACGCCTGCATAGTCTCATCGATCGTTTTGCCGAAGTAGAACAGTCGCTTAACGATCCCAACACGGTCAACAATCCTGCATTGCTTCGCGAAGCCAGTCGCGAGTACAAGAGTCTGTTGCCAATTGTCACCGCCGGACGTGAGTACCTCGACGTGGTCGAACAGGTACGATCCAACCGCGCACTTATTGATGATGCATCCACCGATGCTGATCTACGCGACATGGCGTATGAGGATACGCGCGATCTTGAGGTACGTCGAGTAGCCTTAGAGGAGCAGCTCACGGTTCTTCTTATCCCCCGCGACCCGAATGATCTTAAAGACTGCATCATGGAACTGCGCGCCGGGACAGGGGGCGACGAAGCCGCCTTGTTTGTAGGGGATCTGTACCGCATGTATCAGCGCTTCTGTGAGCGACGCGGCTGGACGATTGAAACAATCGACATTACGGAGAGTGAGCGAGGGGGCTTCAAGGAGATCACCTACGAAGTGCACGGCGACGAGGCCTACGGCCTTCTGAAGTACGAGAGCGGCGTGCACCGTGTGCAGCGTGTTCCCGAGACCGAAGCCCAGGGTCGCATCCATACCTCGGCTGCCACCGTTGCCGTGCTGCCGGAAGCCGAAGAGGTGGATGTGCAGATCAACGAGTCGGACCTGCGCGTCGATATCTTTCGCTCAGGGGGCAAGGGCGGACAGAACGTTAACAAAGTCGAGACGGCCGTGCGCCTTGTACACATCCCCACCGGCATTGTTGTGCAATGTCAGGACGAACGTTCGCAGCTGAAGAACAAGGACAAGGCCATGAAGGTACTGCGTGCCCGCCTGTACGATCTCGAACTCGAGCGCCAGCAATCAGCCATCGCCGGAGCCCGAAAGGACATGGTCCGCAGTGGTGACCGCTCCGAGAAGATCCGCACCTACAATTGGCCACAGAACCGCGTCACCGACCACCGTCTCGAAGGCGACGTGAAGAACCACCCTCTTCAGTCGATCGTCGATGGTGATCTTGATGAGATCATCACAGCCCTGCGTGTTGCAGAGAAGGAGGCGTAAACCATGGCACTGAAGGACAGACTCAAGCAGCAGAAGTTCACCTCCGCACAGCAGGAAGCGGTCGTGGGAATCCTCTCCTGTGCTGACATCATCAATCGTCGAATGGACGAACTGGTAGCCCCCTTCGAGATAACGCTACCCCAATACAATGTGCTCCGTATCCTGCGCGGTGTTCATCCTGACGGACATCCTCGCGGAGAGATCACCTCCCGCATGATCCAGCAGGCACCCGACGTTACCCGCCTCATCGATCGTCTCGAACGACAGGGTTTGGTAATCCGTGGTAAGAGTCCGGACGACGGCCGCCTTTCGATGAGCTTTATCACACAAAAGGGGCTGTCACTTCTCTCCGAACTCGACCCGATCCTGCGCCGCTTCGACCGCCAGCTCCGCGCCGCACTTCCCGATGAAGATGCAACGAGGATTGCAACGATCATCGATCGTCTGGTGGATGGATTGGGGTAAGACAGGTTTGGGGTGTGAGGTTTGAGGTGTGGGGTGTGATCGTCATTCCTGCGAAAGCAGTAGTCCATTGGGGGACGACGCACCCCAAACCCCACACCTCAAACCTCACACTTCAAACCTCACAAAGGAATATTCCCGTGTTTCTTCCACGGGTTCGTATCGCTCTTTGTGCGCAGGCGGCGTAGGGCCTTGATGAGTTCGAGACGTGTCTGCTGGGGTTCGATCACATCATCCACATAGCCGCGTTCGGCGGCTTCGTAGGGGTTTGCAAATTCTTTGTTGTACTGATCCTGCAGCTCCTGCATGCGGACGTCTCTGTTCTCTGCTTTGTCAATCTCTTTACGGTAGAGGATCTCCACAGCCCCCTTCGCGCCCATGACAGCGATCTCGGCTGTTGGCCAGGCGATGTTGTAATCACCGCGGATGTGCTTGGAGTTCATCACATCGTACGCACCGCCATAGGCCTTGCGTGTGATCACGGTCATCTTCGGAACGGTGGCTTCGCAGAAGGCGTAGAGAAGCTTTGCACCGTGGCGGATAATGCCCCGCCACTCCTGGTCGGTGCCCGGAAGGAAGCCCGGAACGTCTTCGAACACGACGAGCGGAATGTTGAAGGCATCGCAGAAACGGACGAAGCGAGCCCCCTTCACCGAGCTGTTGATATCGAGCACCCCGGCAAGCGAAGCCGGCTGGTTGGCAACGATACCAACCGGGTGACCATCCAGCGTTGCGAAACCGCAGATGATGTTCGTTGCGTAGTCGGCGTGGACCTCAAAGAAGTCTGCTTCATCCACCACTTCGCGGATGACGTCCTTCATGTCGTACGGCTGATTGGGATTGGCCGGAATGATGTGCCTCAAACGGTCGCATGAACGGTTTGGCGTATCATGTGTAGGCCGTACAGGGGGCTTTTCGCGGTTATTCAGCGGCACGAACGACATCATCTTGCGCACCGCAAGCAGCGTCTCGATCTCGTTATCGAAGGCAAAGTGTGCAACACCGCTGCGCGAGGCATGCGTATCTGCCCCGCCGAGTTCTTCGAAGGTAACTTCCTCGTGGGTTACCGTCTTCACCACCTCGGGTCCGGTGACGAACATGTACGACGTGCCCTTGGTCATAAAGACGAAGTCTGTCAGAGCCGGTGAGTACACCGCACCTCCGGCACATGGACCAAGGATCACGCTAAGCTGTGGCACAACACCGCTGGCCATCGTATTCCGCAGGAAGATGTCGGCATAACCACCCAGGGCAACAACACCTTCCTGAATTCGCGCACCACCCGAGTCGTTGAGACCAATCACCGGCGCGCCGATCTTCATCGCAAGGTCGAGCAGCTTACAGATCTTCTCGGCGTGTACTTCGCCAAGTGATCCACCAAACGTCGTGAAGTCCTGCGAGAACACGCATACGGTCCGTCCGTGAATCTGGCCCGTACCCGTAACCACACCATCACCCAACGGACGCTGCTGTTCCAGACCGAACTTCGTCGACCGGTGCCGTGCCAGCATGTCCATTTCCGAAAACGAGCCTTCATCAAGCAGCACATCCAGACGCTCCCGCGCCGTGAGCTTACCCTTTGCATGCTGCGCCTCAATGCGCTTCTGGCCGCCCCCTAAAAGGGCCTCGGCCTTGAGTGCTCGAAGTTGGTCGATCTTCTCGTTCACAGTGTTCTCCTTGGTACGGACGGCTCGAAAATAGGCCCATTGGGCTACTTTACCGTGATGCCATTTAGGCCACCCGTGATGCGATCTCGGATTTTCTGTGGGACAATCAAACCATTCGCCTCAATCAAGGACGCATTTCGCGCGGCGTCATCGAAACGTCCTGCATCGAGACAAACCAGAAGTAGATTATTCGACGCCATTTGATCGAATGGATTCAGCGAGATGTACTGTTCGAGATACTTCTGCCCCTGGCTAAGGTCGCGACGTTCAATCGCACATTGAGCCAGCATAAAACTGAGCTCTGCCCAGTGCGGACGAGTTTTATACTCATTTCGAAGGAACGGTTCCGCTTGAAGATGCTGATTGCGCCTCCAGTACAGCTGACCCATGTAGTAGTTAATGAATGGTATGGTTGAATCAATCCTGTGTGCTTGACGTATAAGTCTCTCTCCATCCGACTCTCGACGAGGGTCACCACTCATCATGTAGGTTGATCCGAGGTTCATTAAGCAGAATGCAGAGTTTGGCGATCCCTGAACAGCACTTTCCCAGAAGACGGAGCGATCCCTGAAGGCATCCTGGCGTACAAAGCTCATCACAAAAAGTAGAGTACCAAGAACAACCCCACCAAGAAGAATCTGCCGGTTACCAAGGCGCGTCACCACATCGGTACTGAACAGGAACATGATGATTCCCATTATCGGCAAGTACAGTCGGTGCTCATATGTTTCCTGATTCAGAGACCGAGGGACAAGCAGCAGCGGAGTCATGAAGACGAGAAACCACACGAGCGATACAAGTATTCCTGACCAGTTACTCTTACGCGACAACACGATCAGCAGACCCACAATCCCCACAGCAATCATCCCATAGACAAGTGTAGTCTGTTCTTGGTATGGCACCACTGCTAAATCAACCGGTATGAGGCTCTTGCCAAGGTACTGTAACAGCACCGGCAGTCTGTCGACAGTGCTCGACACAAGTGAAGCCGTCTCAAGCCCCTTGTTCTGAACTGTTGCATTCGAGCGTGCAACAAACCACAGTACTGTTGATGCAACCCACGACGCTGCAAGGACAAGCAGTCTTCGATCACTAAGCTTGAGTTGGTACATGCCAACCAGAATCGCAAGGACTGCTAGTGCGCTGACCAGACCTGTCTCCTTGGTAAAGACGGCTGCCAGGAATAACAACATCTGCACCGCCACCCAGATAGATTTACCACTATCGACATACCGTAATGCTGCCAGAACAAAGGAAAGTGTAAAGCACGCTAGCAGTGTGTCGTTTCGTCCGGGAATCCATGCAACTGCCTGCACAAGAGCAGGATGCACGGCGAGAATGAGACCTCCTACAAATGCAATGTGAGGATTTTCAAAGAGCTTTCTCAGGAGCACGAAGAACAGAAATACCGATATGCTATGGAGGAGGATGTTCGTCCATCGATATGTCGACAGTGACTCATTTGGTGTGTCGGGTGCATGGAGAAGTTGTCCGCGTTTTCCTTCACGATACCGGTCAAGCGCAAACGATGACAACAGCAATGGTCGATAATAGGTGTCTGTTGTGTCGCCGAATACACCACGTTTGAAGCTATGTGTAATGGCTGAATCGGATTTGTTGTACGATTCAAGCTCGCGAACGAAAATGGTGTCGTCAAGACCCACGTACATAAAAGCCGTGCTTTTATAGTACAGGCCTATGCAGATCAAGGAGGCAAGCAATCCCAATATCCAGGTCTGCTTATTGAGATATCCCGTATTGTTCGACCTCATGACACTCCTTTCTAGCTCGATAGAATATGGCGAAGATATTACCCAGAACACCCTAGCTGACAATACTGCGCAAAGTGGCGAGCCCCATTGCCCTTATGTATTCCAATCATCCTGTAACTTCGTTCCCATGATTCACCGCCTCATCCTCATGCTCTCGGCACTCTTTCTGATGTTTGCCGTTTTCGGTTTCGTCTTTTCCTATGGCGCTTATCGTGGCGACAACGATGACGTAAGCATGGGCAACCTTGTAATGGGGCTTATTATGCTTGGAGCTTCGGTGTTCACACTGCTTACCGGCCTGCGACTCCAACGTCGGTTTGATGCCCGTATAGATGCGGCGATAGCATCCCTTAGCTCTCAGTCAAACTCGTTCGATGCACTCAGCTTTGCGAATGCCCTGAATATCACCGTCGACGATGCCCGCGATATCCTCGGCAAACGCGCTCAAGCCGCCGGCTGGCGCTGCGAGGAATTGGAAGGGTATAATGCGAGATATTCTGTGGAGTAGTTACGGAGGTACGGAGGTACGGAATTACTGAGTTACGGAATTACTGAGTTACGGAGTTACAGAGGTACGGACGTGAAAGACAGCTCGTCACTCTGTCACTCGTCACTTCGTCACTGGTAACTCCCCCAGCATCTTCTCAACTCTTAGTATCAGCTCATGGGGTAGCAACTCGAG
>JBJTEQ010000102.1:0-2207 GCA_046092945.1 Kapaibacterium sp. (SeqCode) | reverse complement strand
GTGTACTTCCTGCGATCTGCTTAATAATTTGACTGAAATGTTATTTACGTTTACAATGAAGGCTTCGAGGATAACGATCGTCGCTACCTTTTCTTCAGCCGGGCTGCACTGGAAACCGCCAAGGTTCTTGGCTTTCAGCCGGATGTTGTTCACGCCCACGACTACCACACAGCCCCATGCATGCCGATGCTGGCAGCACAATACCGACACGATCCGTTCTTTGCCCGCACGGCAGGAGTGTTCACCATCCACAACATGGCCTTTCAGGGTATGTACGATCCGGTTCGGGCAATGGAATTCGGGGGGCTGCCTCCGTCGGAGTTTTATGTGTCGAGCTGGTACGAGCACCACGGCTCGTTCAACGCCATGAAGGCCGGCATCATGTTCGCCGACAAGGTCACAACGGTCAGCCCGACGTATAGTCAGGAGATCCGCTGGACGTCTGAGGGCATGGGCTTGCAGGGGGCTTTGCAGAACCGTGCATCGGATCTGCTTGGCGTGCTGAATGGTATCGACGATACGATATGGAATCCGCGTGTTGACGAATACATTGCCGTCCCCTACGACGCCTCGACCCTTCCCAAGAAACGCATCAACAAGCGTGCCCTGCTGCGCGAGCTGAATCTTCCCTCTGAGGGGGCGAGCGCCGACCTGCCGATTATCGGAATGGTCACGCGGATGACGCAGCAAAAGGGCATCCCCATCATGACGCGTCCGGTGTGGGAGATACTCCAGCAGGGCCGTGCGCGCCTTGTGATCCTTGGCAGCGGTGTGCGGGAGTATGAGGACTTCTTCCGCCGTGCCCAGGAGCAGTTCCCCGACCTTGTGCGATTTGTGACAGGGTATAATGAGCCCCTTTCCCACCGAATACAGGCCGGATCGGACCTCTACCTCATGCCGTCTCAGTTTGAACCGTGCGGGCTAACGCAGATGTATGCCATGGCGTACGGAACAGTGCCCATCGTCAGGGCCGTGGGTGGACTTGCTGATACAGTCGTGCATTACGAGCGCTCAACCGGCATCGGCAGTGGCGTGCGGTTTCACGACTACGACGAGTCGGCCGTGGCGGCTGCGCTTGAGTATGGACTGGGGCTCTACAATGACGAACCGCACTGGACCGCACTGCGGACCAATGCCATGCATCAGGACAATTCGATCAGCGTCGCGGCCCGCCGCTACGTCGAGGTGTTCTCCTGGGCTCAGGAACGTCTTCTCTGACCGGTTCCCCGTCCGAAGCGGCCAAGGAAACAACAACCTCTAATCCCATTGTTCCCGGAAAGAGATCCATCGGCGTGATCCTCTCAGGCTCGTAGCCCGATGAGCGCCATTCGCGCAGACTTCTGGCAATCTCGTCGGGACCGCAGAACACTTCCACAACTCGGCGCGGCTGGAGCATGCGCATCAGCTCGCGGATCATGCCAGGGGGCGTTGCAGTCCGCGGCGGATCGAGCACCATCACCCGCGGAAGGTCAACCAGCTGACGGGGTACGGATTTATCCAGCTTACGTCCGAGGCGTCCCACATCCTGCATCTCGGTGAATATCTGCTGAATGGCAGACACCTGAGCTCCGGCCCGACGGATGTTATACCGAGCGTTGTCGACCGTTGCCTGGTCGGCATCGCAGGCTACGACGTGGCGAACACTTTTCCCAAGGGCCGCACCGAAGAGTCCGTAGCCGCTGTAAAGGTCAAACAGCACATCGTCGGCTCCACATTGTGCATGGTCGGCAACCGTTTTCACCAGCTGCGGCAGCATTGCCAGGTTGATCTGCGAGAACGAGAACACCCCTACCTGATACGATATCTCTCCCACCGACTGTACCCAGGCCGCAGCACCGTGAATCTTCTTAGCACCGACGCCAGTTGCCGGACGTTCAATGTCGAGATAGTAGCGCGATCCCTTGGGATCATTGTACATCCAGACGTGCGCGATCGAAGGAAACGCTTCACAGATTGCCTCGCTGATCTTTCGCACCGAGCGGACGAGCTTGGCATCCATTTCGCGGACGTTCACGATCAGCACCAATTCTTCGTACGTGCCACGCAACACAACATGGTTCAGCGCTTCCACCACGCTTCGGTGCTGCTTGGCGATGAGTTTCTCGAGGATCTCGTAGATCTCGGCATGGAGCTTCGGCTCCAGCGGACTCGCAGCGGTCGACGGCGTACCGTCACCATGAGTCAGCAGGATCTTGCCGTCCCACGTG
>JBJTEQ010000101.1:0-6781 GCA_046092945.1 Kapaibacterium sp. (SeqCode) | reverse complement strand
GCTATGGGCACCATCAACGCCGGAGCATCCGGCGAGATCGAAGTTCCGGCTATGCGTACACTCCTGCTGTACGTTCTCGGCGGTTCGCTCCGCGTCAACAACGAGCATGTTGTTGAGCGTCACAAGCTCGTGGTCTTTGCTGATCATGGACATAGCATCTCGCTCGAGGCAAGCGAACAAACGAGCATTCTCCTGCTCGCAGGCGAGCCTCTTGAAGAGCCAATCATGGCTTACGGTCCGTTTGTGATGAATACCGAAGACGAGATCCGCCAAGCCCTGCTCGACTTCCGTCAGGGGGCGATGGGGCAGCTGGACTACTAGCACGTGCGGTGGGACACCTGCGGTGTGTACCTCACACCTCAAACCTGACACCCGAAACCTATCCTAGCGCACCGTAACAGGCAGATCGGCCAAACCTGACGTGGTCTCTATGTGCAGGATGTAGACGCCAGCTGGCAGGGGGCTTATGTCCAGGGTCAGAGAAGCGTCATTTGTGGTTGGAATCACGCTGGTTGTGTGGGTCATGACAGCACGACCAACGGCGTCATGCAGGACGATGGAGACTGCTCCTGAGACGGTTTTCGGAAGATGGATGTGCATCACATCTTGGATAGGCAAAGGATTGACGGTAGGGCGGGTAGCCTCATCGAAGCTAACGGCACGTATGCGTCGACCGGCGCAGACATCGTCGATACGTAGGGCACCGTCATCGTACTCAACATCGCTTTGCTGACCCGTCCAGAGGAAGCCGGGGGTTCTATCAAACATGAGATCTGTTGATGCCGAGAGAGAGAGCAGTGATCGCATTGGAATGACGGCTAGCGTATCGGTGCCGTCCCACCGTCCAGCAATGTCGACCACCGTCGAATCACCGCGTGGCAGTATCATCCATCGTGATCGTGCATCCGAGCCGGGTTCAACGCTGGCCTCACTTGTCTTCCAGGCATAGCTGAGCGAGAACGTGTCAAGCAGTGCGGTGTCGATATCCGGACGCCCCATCATCAGGACTGGAACCGCAACAACCTGTCCGGTTTTGACGGTCACATCTGGAATGCGAAGGCGTGTAATGGCCTTACCTTCGCCGTTGAGAACCGTTGTCAGTACCAGCGGACACGGTGCCATGCGCTCAAGAGCCACGGTATCGGTGAAGACACCGAACGTCTGACGATACTCGATCTCAATTGTCACCGAGTCTCCAACGCCGATCTCAGCAGGTAATACGGGAGTAATGCGCAGGATCCTGAACGGGACCTTCGGCGTTTGAACAACACGAAGAGCACATGGCGTTGTGCCGGTATTCACATACGATGCAACAAGTACTTGTCGTCTTCCAATGATGCGTTCGGTATAGGTCAGCGATGGGGTGGATCTGATCGCCGCATCGCGTGCAACGCCATTGATAAGAATCGTTACGACTGTGTCGCACGGCATCAGCCTCATTCGAAGAGCGATCTGGTAGGGGCCGCTTGTACCGGGTTGTGCTTTGACGATAATCCTATACAGGCCGCGGATAGAGTCGCCCCTAGCGAGCGACGTGGAACCGGGCCCAACGATGGAAATCGAGTCAACGATCCATGCAGTAGATGCGTCGGCGAGCAATGGAATGCTAACGGTAAGAACTGAATCTTCACACAGGGTTAGTGTGTCGGCCTTTACCGATGACGGCGCAATGAGGAATGGTGCCTTGACCGTTCCCGTCACGGTTAGCCAAAATGTGTCGAGACAGGCACTGTCACGAATGACAAAGCCGAGGCGCCCGGTTGTGGACATGCGCGAGGGCGACCATACAACGCGCACCATCATCGAATCGCCATTGGCAAGGGGGCGAGGCGTTACGATCGACGCTGAGGCCACAGTATCCGTGATCAGATCTTCGATGACCACGTCAGCCCCTACGAATCGAATGGCGATCGTCACGTCTTCGGAGGTGGTCGTGCACGTCTCGATCAGAGGCATGATGACCGTGTCCGGACGCATATCGATCTGTCGGTCCTGGCGCGTCCACGAGACTACGCCAATGATGGCGGAGTCGCATGGGCTTACCACGGCGGTGATCTTGCATATCTGTCGTCCCTGTCGGTCACCTGGCGAAACACGCAGACGGACCTGAAAGCTATCTCGAGGAGCCAACGAGTCAGTGACTGTTCGCAGTTGAACAGATGCACTGTCGCTCACAAGCCACCGGCTTATTGGTGCCACACGCGCAGTTCCATTTCGGAGCGTGATCAGCGTATCGATCGGCGTGCTACATCGTAAAACACCAAGATCGAGCGTATCAAGACGCATGTTCCAAGGCTCACGAACTGTTACCACTACCGTGTCCAGTGCCCAGCAGCCCGTTGGACCAATAGCCTTGACCACGAAGGTGTCCGAAACAGTACCCCGCAGTCGCACACTTCTCGACTGACCGATGAGCTTGCCACGAGACGATGTCCACTGGACCGAGTCGTACCGTCCGCTGATGCTACAGTCAAGGCCGATTGAGTCGCCATAACACACCGTAAAATCCACGACGGCCGCCACGTTAATAGGGGGTGGTGGTGTTCGATTCTCCGGCACCGGTGCTCGGAATCCCACGCCTCCCGGCAGGCCGCCTTCGGCCAAATACACGGAGTTTCGAACGTCCGCAAATGCCTGATTCTTCCCGTTGGCGCCGCCTGCCAACGTGTAGGTAAGATTGTTCGGAGAGAGCTGTTCAGACGTGACAAAGCAACCGCCGCCACCGCCTCCGCCAGGACCATGGAGTCCGCCGGTGTTGAGGTCTCCGCCGGCACCCCCAAGTGCGAGCACGGCAACCGGACCTGTCACAGCTGGTGACTGAATCAAGACCGTTCCGCCGGCACCGCCACCTCCAGCTCCGTCGTTTCCACCAACACGTGTCGGAGAACCGCCGCTGGCAGAAACAACCCGCTGATTCCCGATGAGCGTATCGCATCGAATGATCACAATGCCTCCGCCTCGTCCACCACCCGTGCCACTGCCATTATTAGTCTGGCCTGCACCGCCACCGCTGCCGAGTCGAGGAAGGGGCTTGCCATTGAGCACCGGCGGGAATCGATCGCCTGGACGGCCACCGTTATCGAAAAACGAGCCGCATCCTTCCCACTGACTGCCACCTCGTCCACCGAGGCCGCCATTGCCACCCCCGCCACCTCCGGAATTGTGGCCACGCCCGCCCCCACCGCCGCTGTAGAGAGCGCGGCCTCCGGACACCATGGTTGGTAACGGGCGAACAAAGGTCTCTCCCTTCGCTGCGCAATTCGCACTGTTGACAACATCGTCGTCCACCATCGTGGAGCATGTTCCGCCCCCTTGCCAGACGGCACCACCGCGAAAGCCAAGGGTGTCCGCGCGAACGTCGGCTCGCAGATCCAGCGTACCCCGAACGTCCACTACCACGATGCCACCGACACGACCATCCCATGCACGCCCGGTCAGGGGGGTGCTGACCCTGGCAGACCGGTACACGGGTACACGAACCAGTTGGATCATTCCGCAGTTGGAATAGGTGTTTTCGAGGGGGAATTCCAATCGGAACTCGGTCCCAACGATCGTGTCGATTGTGGAGAACTCACAGCGTCCGACGGCAGATACGTCGTACCCTGTTGCGCCGGTACAACCCTGCATCTGGATGACAAGTACGCGATCGCCTACTGCAAATGAGGCAACCGAATCGACGATGAGTCGAGAGCGGCAGTTGACCGTCTCCGCCAGAAGTACACGGGTGTAGTCATTGACGATCCCGCCGATCGACGTCTGCGCACTACTCTGCCCTGCGCTGAACGCGCACAGCAGAATCGTGTTGACAATGATTCGGCGAAGAGCTAGCGTCATGGACCGTCACATGAGTTACAAAGCCCTACAATACGCAATTCTGTGCGAAACTATCAGGAGGCTACAGGGGGCTTTTCCGACAGCTCAAGTCCCTCTGAACGCTGAACTGTGTAGTCGATCTCCCAGTCGCTCTTGAAGAGCACTACCGGCCGATCGTGGTCATCGAGAACCACGGGTGCCGATGTTGCCGGACGGGTGGAGCCAATGATCCAGCGGGCTCGGGTGTAGGGCTGGCGCTCGAGTCGGATGCGCTCGTTGTATTCGTTTTCCATGCGCCACGCAAAGAGCTCCATCTGCAGTTCTCCGACGACGCCTACAAGTGGAACGGGGCTCCCATCTGCCTCGGTAAAGATCTGGATCACCCCTTCTTCGCGGAGCTGATCAATGCCTTTTCGAAAGGACTTGGAGAACGAACCAGCAGCTGGCCACACTTTCGCAAAGATCTCCGGGGCAAACCGCGGGAAGGACGGCAGAGTGGCACCCGTACGTTCTGTGAGGGTGTCGCCGACCTGGAAGAGACCGGGATTGGTGAGCCCGATCACGTCTCCGGGATATGCCTCATCAATGATCTTGCGTTCTCGCCCGAAGATCTCAAACGGATACGTGAGCTTGGTTTCCTTCCCCGTGCGCGGGTGCATCGCCGTCATACCACGCGTGAACGTGCCGCTTACGATACGCAGGAAGGAGATTCGGTCTCTGTGCGCTTTATTCATGTTGGCCTGCACCTTGTAGACAAAGCCAACAAACTCATTGCTCTGCGGCTCTATTGTACCGGTGGACATGGCATAGGGCTGCGGCGTGGGAGCTAGGGAAAGTACTGAGCGCAGAAAATGCTCGATTCCAAAATTGGTGATCGCCGAACCCCAGAATACCGGAGTGCACTTTTCGGTACGGAAGGCATCGGTGTCAAACTCTGGAATCACATGATCAACAAACTCGAGGTCTTCCAGAAGCTTGTCGTGGGCTCTCTCACCGATGGCTGATCGCAGTTCTTGGCCACGAATATCACCAACGCTGACGGGCGCTTTGTAGCGATTGCCGACTGTACGTTCAAACTCGAAGAACTCCCCTGATTGGCGGTCGTAGATACCTCGGAAATCCGGTCCGTCACCGATCGGCCACGTCCGCGGAATCGCCGATATCCCAAGCACCTGTTCAACCTCGTCCAGAAGCTCCAATGGGTCGCGGGCCGGACGGTCCATCTTGTTCATGAAGGTGATGATCGGGATGCCCCGGTCACGACACACCTTGAACAGCTTGATTGTCTGCTCCTGCACACCACGGCCAGCATCGAGGAGCATGATGGCCGAATCAACGGCCATCAGTGTGCGGTAGGTGTCTTCGGAGAAATCCTGGTGACCTGGCGTGTCGAGGATGTTCAGTAGCAGGCCATCGTACTCCACGCGCATCGCACTTGAAGACACCGAGATGCCGCGCTGCTGCTCGATCTCCATCCAGTCCGACGTGGTGGAACTATGCTTGCCCCCTGTCACCGCTCCAGCCTGGTGGATGGCACCAGAGTAGAGCAGCAACTTTTCCGTCATGGTTGTCTTGCCGGCATCAGGGTGGCTGATGATGGCAACGGTTCGTCGTCGCAGGCATTCGTCGTGGATGTTGGCCATAGCCAACAAACTTACGGTGCGATCGGTGTTGACGCTGTTTCTGTGCTCATCACGTCGAAGAGAATGCCAACGCCGATGCGAAGGGGCGAAATGGTCCACGAGGCATCGGTGACAACATCGGTGAACATCGGCGAGTAGGTTACTTCCGGCATCAGGGAGAGTCCACCGGAAAGCGCCACCGCATAGCGGACTCCTACCAGCACACCTGCCTGCAGGCCGCTGGTATTCGGAATATCACCGTTCTTGACGTTGTAAAGGCCCGAGCCCGAGGAGAAGTCGTACGGAATCGAAGGGTCGGCAAGCGACTCCTGCTGATCGTACGTTCCGCCGAGCGTTGTACCGACGCGCAGCCCTGCCATCATCGCAAGTCCGCCACCGAGCTTGATGCTGGCCACGGGCTCGATCATGAGGAAACTCGTGGATGTCTTGAACGAATGATTGATGTTGGTCTTGAGCACTCCGTTCCCGGCGCGGACAGTAATGGGCTCGGCAGCAGTGAAGTCTGTGGCACTCGACTGGTAGACCAGACGTCCACCGATATCGATCGTCTCCGACATCGGCAGAGCAATCTCGGCTCCGAAGACTAGCCCCGAACCGGATGTTGATTCATATCCCGGACAGCAGGATGGTACCGACGGCAGCTTGAAGGCAGAAACGCCGTTCATCATGATGCCGTAAGAAGCATGAGCGCCAACGGACATCACGCGCTTCGAAACAAGCACCGATGCCTTCTTCGGAGCCGGCTTAGGACGTTCCTTGGAGAGGGATTCCTGGGCCAGAGCAGCACCTGTACCGAGGGAGAGCACAGCAAGAACAGCAAGCAGACGGTGTGTCATGGGTGGTTCCTCGGTTGGTTATCGTTGAATGACAAATGGTAGGTACTGAACATCACCACGAGCGGCCGCAGTGATCGCATAGGTGCCGGCACCGAAAGCGCTCACATCGATGCTCATCTGGAGCGCGCCGGAGGCATCGGCCCGGCTAGTGCCGTCAGCTACAACCTCGCCCAGCATATTGCAGAGTGTCCAGCGAAGCTGGTCTGTGCCAAGCCCCTTCACATCGATTGTGACTTCAGAGGTAGCCGGTGTCGGATACACGCGGACGCCGTATCCATTCGACTTGCCGACGAGGTAGCGATCGCCACTTTCACGGCAGATGTCAGTAATCAGTACCTGGCCATCCTTTTTGTCGATCGTTGCACCGGTTACGCCGATCCATTGGAAGTCAGTGAGCGTAAGAGCGGTGCGGTCGGTCGAGCCCAGAACCGCCGTGTAGTTCAGTGCGAAAAGTGTACCGACAGTATCAGCGCCACGCGTGCCCTGAAT
>JBJTEQ010000100.1:0-2777 GCA_046092945.1 Kapaibacterium sp. (SeqCode) | reverse complement strand
GCTCTGGGCAGTCCGGCAACGTCGTCCCGACGCGAAGATCATGGGCAACTTCGTTCTGCAACGCGTGAAGCCCCTAACCGAGGCACTCATCAGCGTTGATCCGTTTGACACAAATAGTGTAACGAATGAGAACCTTGGTGGGATTCGCCAAACGCTGCGGCACATTCAGAATGGTGGTGCACTGGTGGTGTTTCCTGCAGGGGAGGTCTCCGCAACCCTTGTCCAGGGGCTTGGACCAGTAGATCGGCTTTGGGACGATTCGGTGGTGAAGATCATTCAGCGAACAAAGGCCGAGGTGATTCCAGCATACATTGGCGGACGCAACTCTTCGCTATTCTATGCCGCCGGCAAGATTCATCCACGACTTCGGACAGTTCTGCTCCCCTCGGAACTGCTGCGTAAACGAGATAGCTCAATTACCATCTCCTTTGCAAAACCGGTGTCACGGAGAATCATCGAGTCTCTGCCTGATCCGGCCGCACTCGGTCGATTCCTTCGTTCAACGGTGTATCTCCAATCACCAAGCTTCACTGGCAATGGTAGTGTTAGTGAGCCTGACGCTGTAGGATTCCCCGTGGTAGCCGAGGGTGTTTGTGCAGAGTCAATCGCGAGGGAGATCGCTGGACTTGATCGGTGTCGCCTGCTTTCACAGGGTGACTTCGACGTGTACTTGATGCAACGGGACAGCGCACCGAATATCCTTCACGAGATCGGTCGACTCCGGGAGATCACCTTCCGTCAAGTGGGCGAGGGAACTGGAACTGCTCTCGATATCGATCTCTACGACAGACACTACGAGCATCTCGTTCTCTGGCATCGTCCGTCACAGTCTATTGCCGGATCGTACCGGCTAGGGCATGGTGGACGCATTATTGCGGAGCATGGGATAAACGGGTTGTACTCCTCCACACTGTTTTCATTTGATGAAACGGCGCAGTCAATGATGAATGCATGCCTTGAGCTTGGTCGTTCTTTCGTTCGGCAGGAGTTTCAACGGCAGCGACTCCCACTTCATCTGCTTTGGCGAGGCATACTAACCTACGTGCTTCGTCATCCTGAATTGAACGCGATCGTTGGCTGTGTTTCTGTCTCTGACCGATACAGAGAGGTTTCAAAGGAGCTCATTCGATCATTCTTCATGCGCCGCGCGCAGGAGTCACCTTTCGCCCACCACGTCCAGCCTCGATCGCCGTTCAAAGCCAACCTCCCGGGCATCGACGTCAACGACTTGTTGCGGCCCGTGAATGACGATTTGCGTCTGTTGGATAAACTCATTGCCCACATTGAGCCGGACGGGTCGTGCTGTCCGGTGCTGTTAAAGAAGTACGCACAGCAGAACGCCCAGATCGTGGCGTTCAACGTCGACCCCAACTTCACGAATGTGCTGGATGGTTTCATGGTCTTATCGATGCAGAGTATCTCCGATGAGCTGCGCGGCTATGCTGCCGAGCAGAGCGTATCAGCGTCGGCTGGCACAGTAGCCTAGCCCTTGGCACACGCCCCTATATTTGCGGATGCATTATCCGTTCGCATCCATCGAAGAAAAGTGGCAACGCCACTGGGCCAGCAACAAGACGTACAGGGTTTCGGACGACCTTTCGAAGCCGAAGTACTACGTGCTTGACATGTTCCCGTACCCCTCTGGGGCGGGACTCCATATCGGTCATCCGGAAGGGTACACAGCCACGGATATCGTGAGCCGCTTCAAGCGCATGTGTGGGTTCAACGTGTTGCACCCGATGGGATTTGATGCGTTTGGTCTTCCAACGGAGCGATACAGCATGACGACGGGTATTCACCCGTCGGTTGCTACGGCGAACAACATCGAGACGTTCAAGCGCCAGCTCAACGCCATTGGCTTTGACTACGACTGGTCGCGTGAAGTGAACACCACGCTTCCGGAATACTACCGCTGGACGCAGTGGATGTTCCTGATGATGTATAACTCGTGGTTTGATCGGTCTGCAGGAAAGGCACGCCACATTGATGAGCTGCCGATTCCTGCAGATCTTACAGATCCGGCAGACGTCGAAACGTTTCGCGACTCGCACCGGTTGGCATACATCGCCTACTCACCGGTCAACTGGTGCGAGGCCCTCGGCACGGTGCTGGCCAACGAAGAAGTTGACGAATGGAAGGACAAAGGCTACACCGTCGAGCGACGTCCGATGCGTCAATGGATGCTCCGCATCACGGAATATGCCGAACGTCTGCTCGATGATCTGGAGCTCTTGAACTGGCCATCCTCAACGCTCGACATGCAGCGTCACTGGATCGGGAAGAGTCAGGGGGCTGAGGTACACTTCTCCGTGCAGGACCACGAACACACCATAACGGTATTTACGACTCGCCCTGACACATTGTTCGGAGCCACCTATCTGGTGGTTGCTCCAGAGCATCCGATCGTTGATCATATCGTGGCCGATGCTCATCGCGCCGATGTTCTGTCGTATCGCGAGGCCACGTCACTGAAGAGCGACCTCGAGCGCACCGAACTCAGCAAGGTTAAAACCGGCGTATTCACCGGCGCCTATGCCATTAACCCCGCTAACGATGCGGCTGTGCCGATCTGGGTAGCCGATTACGTGCTGGCACATTACGGTACCGGCGCTATCATGGCTGTGCCCGGGCATGATGAGCGCGACCATGAGTTCGCCACGGCATTTGTCTTGCCGATCGTGCAAGTCGTTACACCGATCGACGGCTCAACGGTAGATGTGGCGTCGGTGGCCTTCTCGGACGACGGCATTGGCATGAATTCCGAAAACTCCCATATC
>JBJTEQ010000099.1:0-4944 GCA_046092945.1 Kapaibacterium sp. (SeqCode) | reverse complement strand
TGCATCGCTGCATCCGAGAAGAGCCATGATCTGGGCCATTTGCTGCAATGATGCGCCGACGGTTCCGCACTCTGGACGGTCTGCGGGGACAGCTGCGAGGATGATCTTCTGTCCGGTGGAGTCTGTACCGATCGCACTGCGTGCAAGTGCGTGATTGATAAACCGGCTACCGGTACTGCCTTCGTTGATCGCTTCGTGCTTAGCAAGCCCACTGCGAACAAGGCGTGGTGTACCGCACACGGCATTCATAAATGGCGTCTGCTGCTGAAGGTTTGTTGAGTACTGCAATCGAATTGTGTCACCCATCTTTGGCAGCGCGCTCGACATCAAAACGGATCTGGGAAGAGAGATCACGGCACCACGGATCGGCATAGTGACTGTACCGGTATCGACGCTTAGAATCTCACAGGGTATCACAACATTCACGCTGGGCGACCGCAGATAGCGAACGCGAATTTTGAACATAGGGTACTCAGCATCGCGTTCGCGTCGCGCTCGTCCGATCTCCTGACGGAGCACATCCTGTGTAAGAGCAGCTTCTGTGGAGTCTTCTGCAATGAACACCGTGTCCTTCATTGCCTCCTGGAATGCTCGCTCTATCTGCTTCGGACTTACATACGGCACCGTTGTGCCGCCATAGGAATTGTACACCACCACACCCTGGTCATCTCGGTGGTTTACCGTTGCTATAGGATACACACGCCCAGAGACACTAACCATGCCTGCGAGTGCGAACGTATCAATGACCATTGCATTTCGGACGTCGAAGAACGCGCTGGACCACTTCTTGTAGGCATTCATCTCGACGACCTCTCCGTCGATCACGCATGGTCCGATAAGCGTGTTTCGCACTGCTCGCCAGAAGTTGCCGTTCACAAGTCCATACACCGTATGGCGAGTTTACTCTGAGAACCGATATGTCATCTCCGCCAGTCGCTCAAGCCCCGAGCAGTGATCCTCACCTTTCACAAGACGCACAGCATTGCCGGGAAGAGACCGGTCGAGTACCATAGCATGAACAACGACCGGCGTCTTGCCATTCGTTCGAAACTCACGGTATTGAACTCCCTGTCCGAGAATGGTATCACGTACCATCGAGAGCTTTGTCACCGGGATCGGACGGGCCCGACGGGAGCGTCGGACGCGTCGTCGCTTCCCCTTCTTCGAGGAGAGGGCAGATTTTGAGCCCTTTGATACAATTGGCCTCGCTTGCTTACCGGAACCAACTGCCTTTCGAGCTCGAGCTGGCTGAATGCCCTTAGATATTGGCCGCCGCGCCGATTTCTTGGGTGGCTGCCGCGCCGCCACAACGGTCGGTTCCGCGATCAACGACAACCCCAAGAGCAGGGTCAGGGGCAGCCTAAGCCATGAAAGTAGAAGATGAAACGGCGTCAATGGCATACGGGTAGAAATTTAGGACTTCGGGCATCATCTCTCGGACGGAGTTATTCACAGTGATGTTCATTCGGCGTGATGGTGCCGCACAAGCATTGTAGTTTCGCAGTATGAACAACGACACAATCCTTCTGTCACGGCATGATGGCGTAGCCACAATCACGCTCAACCGCCCGGATAAGCTCAACGCACTCAATGGCGATTTGTTGGATGCCTTAGAGCAATCACTCTATCAGGTGCAGGCAGATCAATTGCTGCACGTTGTCGTCATCACAGGCTCTGGCCCGAAGGCCTTCGCAGCCGGTGCTGATATTGCGCAGCTTAACCAGCAGGATGCCTTCACGGGTCGGCTCTTTGCCGAGCGTGGTCAACGGGTGTTCTCCCTCATCGAACGCCTTGGAATTCCGGTGATCGCTGCGGTGAACGGCTTTGCTCTTGGCGGCGGATGCGAACTCGCCATGGCCTGCCACATGCGCTTTGCCTCCGACACAGCGCGGTTCGGCCAGCCGGAGATCAATCTTGGTATCATCCCGGGCTATGGCGGCACGCAGCGCCTTCCTCGTCTGGTTGGCATGGCCAAGGCAATTGAACTCATTCTATCCGGCGAGATGCTTGGTGCAGACGAGGCGCTGCGCCTTGGACTTGTCAACCGCGTCTACCCGGCAGCGGAACTCGTTGAGCAAACCATGACCTTTGCAAAGGCACTGGCGGCAAAAGCTCCATTGGCGCTGCGTGCCTGCCTGGAAGCAACGCAGGCAGCCGGTGACGTATCTACTCACGAGGGTATGCACATTGAGGCCAGCGTTTTCGGGCGTACGTGCGGCACGGCTGACTTCAAAGAGGGCACGCAGGCCTTCCTCGAAAAGCGTCAAGCCTCGTTTAACGGTCGGTAACAGTTTCGCTATGGGGCCGCTGTCGACTACTATCTACCGTGGCCTTGTGATTCCGGCACTGCGCATCGTCGTGGCGCTGCTTAGCCCCTTTCGATCGAAGATCGCCCAGCGCAGACGTGAAGAGCAGCCGGCATGGGAACATGCACGGAAGAAGCTGTTAACTGATTCACGCAGACGAGTTTGGTTCCATGCAGCGTCGATGGGTGAGCTCGAGCAACTTCTGCCGATCATTGAACGTGTGAAAGAGCACCACTCCGATGTGTGCGTGGTTACGACGAGCACGTCTCCATCCGGACGCGACCATGCGCTTCGGCAGCGTTGCATTGACCATGCGCTGTATCTGCCCCTTGACTCGTCATCAGCAATGCAGCGTTTTGTGCACGTGGTCAACCCCACCTGCGTGGTCATTGATCGCTATGATGTATGGCCAAGTATGATATCGACACTGCAGCGGCGCGATGTACCTGTGCATCTGGTCAATGCGACAATGCCATCTGCTGCCACGAAGCCATTTCTGCGGTCATTTGTGGCGCGGATGTATTCGCAGCTCACCACGATCACTGCCGTTACACAAACGGATGCGGTCGCCCTCTCACATCTTCTCGGACGAGACATCCCTTTCCGAACCGACACGCGAATGGACAGGGTGTCTGATCGCGTCACACGGGCAGCTGCGATGCGTCCATTACTTCCTGAATGGAACGGTGGCACTCTTGTTCTCGGAAGCTCGTGGCTTGATGACGAGCGACTGATGATTGACGCATGGAAGAGATCCGACATACAGGCATGGCGACTCGTCATCGTGCCCCATGAACCGTCAGAGTCAGCCATGACTGCTATTGAGCAGCAGATCAGCTGCCGCCGACTTTCGCATCTTCAACGAGGGGAGATGTCCGCAACTTCACCACACATCCTGGTCGATAGTGTTGGACAGCTCCTAGAACTTTACGGTACTGCCTCTGCGGCATACGTTGGCGGAGGATTTGGCGCTGGTGTGCATTCGCTGGCAGAGCCGGCCGGTTTTGGGATTCCACTGGCATGCGGTCCGAATGTGGCTCGCTCGCGAGATGCATCAATGCTTCTTACCGTCAGCGCTCTGACCATCATTAAATCCGTGGATGATGGTGAGCGGTGGCTGCGAGACCTCCACGATCCATCCTTCTGCAAGAGCATGGGTACCGAAGCACGCAGCATCGTGACCGAACACACCGGTAGTAGCGACTACTACCTCGATATGATCCGAGCTCACCTCAAAAGCAAGCCCCCTACCGAGTGATCTGGACTTTCTGCGTTGCAACGGCATTGGCCGTACGAAGACGCAGCAGATATGTTCCTGCTGGCCAGGCAACAGTGCTGATACTCGATTCAACACCCAGAACGTTTTCCTGGTGAACCAGTCGACCGGAGGCGTCAAACACATCAAGGTGGCCATCTGGTGTGAACGATGAAACGGCGAGCACATCCCCATTCCATGATGCATGAAGGCCACTCATTATGCTTTCCTGATCATCAACTGATGAAGGGGCTGGGGGTGGCGTCAGCTTCAGGATGCATTGTTTCCCTTCGTCAAGAGAAACATAGACGCTACCATCAGCACTAAGGGCAATTCCAACGGGTCGCGCCCAGCGAGTAGCCTGATTTGTCGTGTCACGGATGAATCCCGTGCAAAAGTCCTCGACGCTGTTTGCGATGGTGTCCAGATCTGAATCGAAACGCAGAAAGACCACCTTTGCACCACTCGGAGGCGTGCGATTCCATGAACCTCGCATGACCATGAACAAACCGTTGGCGTACCCATTGGGAAAACCTGCTGGACTGAACTCAAGAGCCATGGGTGCGCAATGCGCCTCGACAAGCGCAGCTGGAGGAACCATTGATTGCACACGCAAACTGTCAACCGATGTGATCGGCAGTAGGTCAGAATAATCGCCACCGTAGGTAAAGTATCTCTGGTGGTGGTATGCTATCGGATAGCCGTAAAAACCTCCATCACGAACGATATCTACCCATTCAGGTGGAATGTTGTTCCCCTGTAAGTCGCTACCATTGTTGTTGGCCCACAGGCGACCGGTACGCGGATGCAGCGTCATACCGACGCTGTTTCGAGTACCACTTGCAAAGACACGTCGTTTTGAGCCGTCATATTCATACTCTTCGATCACAGCACGATCGGATTCCCTGTCGGCATTTCCACGTGACCCCACGCTAAGGAAGACCTTCCGTCGAAGAGTATCAAGTACTACCGTACGAGTGCGATGATTGCCGCCTAGCTGATTTGGTTGTACTGCCTTATCGATCACCGTCGCTCGCTGGTCATAGATCAGGGTTCGCACATCACTTCTCCAAAGACGAACGAGCCCCCCTTCTTGGGCGAGGTACATCGTATCACGCACAAATCGCACATCATGACCACCCGAGAAACCTCTTGCCGAAATGATCACAGTGTCAGCGATCCCGTCACGATTCCTATCTGGAAGGGCCAGTACATTGTTCCCGTTCATGTTTGCAACGAAGAGGACTGAATCAGGGCCCCATGCCATAAAGCGCGCCTTGTTAAGGCCCGCTACAGCAAAAACGGAAGCAGTCCATCCCTTTGGAAGCGACAACGCATTAGCCACCGGATCCAAACCAAGATTGGCAAACTGCGGAGGTACAA
>JBJTEQ010000098.1:0-2555 GCA_046092945.1 Kapaibacterium sp. (SeqCode) | reverse complement strand
ACGTGGCCGAGGTGCGCGCCGCACCGGGCACAGGTTACTTCAACCCGATCCATCATCAGGGAGTTGTCTTCATGAAGCTCGACGTTGCTCTTGGCTACAGGGTCATAGAACGACGGCCAGCCGCTTCCTGATTCGTATTTCGTTCCGCTTGGAAACAGTTCAGTGCCGCAGCATCGGCAGGTATAGGTGCCGTCTTCGTGGTGGTTGTAATACTTGCCGGTGAAGGCACGTTCCGTGCCCTTTTTACGAGCGATTCGAAACTCATCTTCCGAAAGTTCCTTGCGCCATTCTTCATCGGTCTTGGTTATTCGCTGCATCGGTGCGGCCTTTCGTGTAGAAGTCGAATAGATGGTCACAGTCTTGCCGGCACCTTGCTGAGCAGGGGGCGTACAGGCAATTCCAACAAGGGCGGCAAGGAGAAGAACGTGAACTGTCATCGTATCTGGATTATTGGTTGCACCAGTGGACGCTCCTCATGCTTGTCATAGTGCACATGATGGAGAAACAGTCCCGACGGGGGCGCCGTCTTGGTGGCTGGAAACGATGATTCATTGCGTAAAAGTTCGGCAAGGTGATCTGGAGTTAATGCGCCCCGTCCACACTCAACGATCATGCCGATCATCTGCCGAACCATGCGCCAGAGGAAATGTGATCCTCGGATGTTGATGAGTATAAGCGGTCCGTGGACATGTAGTTGACATACTTCGAGGTCAACCGTCGTTGACTTGGCCTCCGGATCATCTTGAGTGAACGACCGAAAGTCATGGAAGCCCTCGAATATCCTGCAGGCCCCCTTCATCGCTTCGATGTTCAACTCATCCTTGATCCACCACACGTACCGCTTCCCAAACGCAGTACGACGCTGCGATATCTGGTAGACGTACGAACGGGATATGGCATGATGGCGGGCATGAAACTTCGGCTGTGTCTTTGAGATTTCAATGATGTTCACATCCGACGGAAGAAGATCATTGATCTTCATGCGCATCACGTGCGGAGAGAGCATTGTTCGGGCTTCAAGGTGGGCTATCTGGCCAAGTGCATGAACACCGGCATCGGTTCGGCCGGATCCCATGAACTCGAAATCGTCGGAGCCAAGGACCTGGCGCAGTGCACCAATGATCTCACCCTGAACGGTCCGCGCATTCTTCTGTACCTGCCAACCAGAATAGCGCGTACCTTCGTACTCGACTGTAAAACGGAAGCGTGACATGAAGCAAGATAGGGAACTTGATGCCGGCAGGGGGCTCTTACTCGCAGCAATCCATGACTATGAGCGAAGGCATCCCAATGAGATTCGGGTGATCGAGCAGTTTCGAGACTTTGTTGTCCGCGAACCACAGTGCTTCGAACGAGCAACGATCGAGGGGCATATCACGGGATCCGCGTGGGTTGTTGATGATCGGCGCACGCACACCTTGCTCACCCACCATCGAAAGCTGAACAAGTGGCTGCAGCTTGGCGGTCACGCTGACGGAGAGCCTGACATTCTTAAAGTGGCCTTGACCGAGGCACGGGAAGAGTCGGGGATCGATGACGTCCGATCACTGTATCCGTTCATATTTGACCTTGACGGTCATGTGATTCCGGCGAGGACGAACGAGCCGGAACATCTCCACTACGATGTGCGTTATGCTATTCTTGCTGGTAACACAAACCATGTCGTCGGTGAAGAGTCGCACGACTTGGCATGGGTGCCAGTGTCGCAGCTACATGACTACACCACCGAAGAATCCATGCTCCGCATGGCACACAAATGGAACGCATTGAACGAACAGTCAAAATAAACGCTCCGATCGATAAGGTCTTTCATTTTCATGATGACACGAAGAACCTGCTAAAGATCACGCCGCCAAACATTCATGTGACGATAGAAACCATGGGACAACCGGGGCTTGGTTATGAAGTCACGTTGAAGATTCGACAGTTCCTGTTCTTCGTCATGCGTTGGCACGTCAGGATCACAGCCTATGATTCTCCTCGTCTTATGGTCGATGAGCAGGTCCGTGGACCCTTCGAGTCATGGAAGCAGACGCGATTGCTGAAAGAACGCAACGGTGTTACGGAGCTTACTGATATCGTCGAATACGAAGCCCCCTTCGGAATACTTGGCAGAATTGCTAATGCCGTAATCATTCGACGTCAGGTAGAGCAGATGTTCACGTACCGGCAGGCAACAACGAAGCGGCTTCTCGAATCAGCGTGATTCAGCCGACAGTACCTGCTCTCGGGCGCTCCTGACGTAGGCTACGACGTCTTCCTTGGTCTTTGCGCTGTAACACCATTCAAGCATTGCCTCAATAATCGGCTCTAAAATGAGAAGCTTTGGCGAGTAAACGAGGGGTTTGGACAACTGAGCAGTCTGGAGGAATCCACGTCGCAGAGAGTCCCGCGTGAACACGGAATCTTGAGAAGCGCGGTTAAGCTCTGCTGGAAAACCTGCGTCGCTGACTGACCTGCAGAATTCGCGAGCATTGTCGTATCGACCGAGAAAAGCAATCAGCGCGATCGCAGCATCCTTGGATGACGATGTCTTGTTCAAAGAGAGCACATCG
>JBJTEQ010000097.1:0-2660 GCA_046092945.1 Kapaibacterium sp. (SeqCode) | reverse complement strand
GGCACTGGTGGACGCTGGTCGCTGGACGTGATTGTGATCGATGCCGGGCATGGCGGCAAGGACGTGGGCGCGGAAGGCGTCAATGGTGCATTTGAAAAGGACGTTACCCTGGCGATCGCTCGTAAACTTCGTGATGCTCTGCGCCGCGAGCTCCCGAACACCAAGGTGGTGATGACGCGCGAAACGGATGAGTTCATCGAGCTGTACCGACGCACAGAGATCGCCAACGATGCGGGAGGTAAGCTCTTTATGAGCATTCATTGCAACAGTATGCCCAATAAGCCCCATCCCGCCCATGGCTGCGAAACCTACATCCTGCGTCCCGGACGTAATGACGATGCCGCACGCGTTGCCCAGCGCGAGAACGCGTCGGTGCGGTTTGAAGACCGCTCGACGCGCTACAAGTCCATGACCGAGGATCAGATCATCGTAGCGACGATGGCGCAGCGCTCCTTTGTGCGCTTCAGCGAACTGCTGGCCTCATCCGTGCAGAACGAGGTCACCACTACATGTCCCCTGACCGACCGAGGCGTAAGCCAGGCCGGCTTCTTTGTGCTGGTTGGCGCCAGCATGCCAAACGTCCTCGTCGAAACGGGCTTCCTCTCAAACACCGGCGATGCGCAGTATCTTGCTTCCCCGAAGGGACAGTCCACCATCGCCTCATCACTGGCAAAGGCCGTTTCGCGCTATGCGCGCGAGTACCACCGCACGCTTAATCGCTGACCGCACATGTCATCTTCTCACAACGCCACTGATTTTACGGTCCGCCGTCTGGCCCGCACCATGCTGCCGTTTGTGCGTCCGGCATGGAAGCTGGTGGTGTTCTCAACGATCGCAAACCTGCTCTTCTCTACGGCCAATGCGCTGATCCTTGCTGTGGTAGAGCCGGTGTTTCGCACGCTCTTCGGCGCAAGCTCCAGCCCCGTGCCAACGGGGTCAACGCCGACATCAGGATTTATGAAGGTCTTTAACGACACGCTTGGGTTGTTCATTGCCTCGGGCGACAGAAGCGAGTCACTGCGGTCGATCAGTCTGGTTATTGTGGGTCTGTTCGTTGTGAGGGGGCTGACGAAATACGTCAGCGCCGTGATCTCCACGCGCCTTGAAGAAGGCATTATGAAGCGCGTGCGCGATGCGCTCTTCAATCACATCACGGATCAGTCGCTCGACTTCTTCTCAAAGCGCAAGGCAGGCGACATCATCTCCTTGCTGACCAATGACGTGAACGTTCTGAACCACGCGACCATAAACTCCATTACGGTGATGTGGCGCGAAGTCTCGACTGTTGTCATCTACCTCACTCTGCTGGGACTGATCAGCATCAAGCTCACGGTGATCTCCATCGGCGTGTCGATGATCGGCCTGCTACTTATCCGTACGGCCACGCGCCTGCTGCGCTCCTACGGCGCTCGGCTACAGGCCGCTCAGGCAGACTACACCTCGACGCTGCAGGAGACGGTGTTTGGCATCCGCGTGGTAAAGGGCATGAACATCGAGCGCTTCGTAACATCGCGCTTTGCTGAGCAGACGGCGGCCTTTGTGCGTCGCTCAACGCGGAATGCCCGCGTCATGGGGCTCATCCCCATGGTCAACGATACCTTCGGCATCATGGCACTGATCACGGTGTTCTACATCGGCAGCATGGACACGGCCTCGGGCGTTATTGCCCCGTCAAGCCTCATGACATTCCTCTTCCTGCTCTTCGGTCTGATGCAGCCGATCAGCGCCATCGTCAACACGATTGCTTCCATGCAGCGCGGCATTGCCGCCGGCGCAAACGTTGCGGCCGCGCTCGATACCGCACCAACCATTACGGGTGGGGCCGGCAAGCCCCCTGCCGAAATGCCGGTGCTTGAAGCCAGCAACGTCAGCTTCTCCTACGGTGAGCGCGACGTGCTCAACAACGTGTCGTTTGCTATTCATCCCGGCGAAAAGGTTGCCCTCGTCGGTGCATCAGGGAGCGGCAAGTCCACCGCCCTTGATGTCATCATGCGCTTCTACGATCCTACGACTGGCACCATCAGCATGAATGGGGCTGATATTCGCACACTCGATCTTGGTGCGTACCGACGTCTCTTCGGCGTAGTGTCGCAGGAGACGCTGCTCTTTAACGACTCTATTGCTCGCAACATCGCACTCGGCGATGCCGAGCTGGACATGGAGCGCATCGAGGCCGTGGCTCGCATCGCCCATGCTGACGGCTTTATCCGCGAAACACCGAACGGCTACGACACCGTCATCGGCGACCGTGGCGTGCGCATCTCCGGTGGACAGCGTCAGCGCATCGCCATTGCCCGCGCCCTGTATCGTCAGCCCCAGATCCTCCTCTTCGATGAGGCCACCTCGGCCCTCGACACCGAATCTGAACGCCTCGTGCAAGGGGCTATCGACGATGCCCTCGTAGGTCGCACGGCCATCATCGTTGCCCACCGCCTCTCCACCATCGTCAACGCCGATCGCATCCTGGTCTTCGACAATGGCCGTATCGTCGAGGACGGCTCACACGCGGAGCTGTTGGCCAGGAATGGGGTGTAGAAGAGGCTGCATTCGATGACAAATGACAAATGACGAATGACGAATGACGAAGGACGAATGACGAATGACGAAGGACGAAGGACGAATGACGAATGACGAATGACAAATGACAGATGACCGGTTAC
>JBJTEQ010000096.1:0-2904 GCA_046092945.1 Kapaibacterium sp. (SeqCode) | reverse complement strand
ACCGCACTCAGAGCGGACACGACACCAGTACTTACCGGCATCGGCGAGGGCATAGGCAGCCTTCGTGTACGTTGGCGTTACTTCACCAGCAAGAGCAGCGCCGTCCTTGAACCACTGATACTGAACTGTGCCAGAACCCGTAGCTGCGATAGTGATCGTCAGTGAGTATTTGAACATGGTTGAGCCGTCACTCGAATGGACGGAGCTACTTGTCGTAGCGGACAACCTCAATGCCGTCGGCTACATCGTCACGGATAACAACACAGGTCAGATCACACGTCAGGGTGGCCCCCAGTTTCGAGACATTCCACTGTGGCGTAACCTGCGTGCCGGTACCATCATCGTACTGTGGCATCGTGCATTCCCGGCTGGTTACACTCCGGACGAAGACCCTGCAGATGGATACCTAGAGTTGTCAGCACGCGACGCGCGCTTTTTCACAACGTACTACTTTGCTCCTGGTGTCGATAACGACATGAACATCAACCAGACTGGTGAGCTTGTCGAGCTAATGAAAGGCGATCTTTCGCACGTTCATGCGCTCGGATTCAACAAGCCAACCGGTCCATCGTACAATGCGTTGCCGATGCCA
This sequence comes from Kapaibacterium sp. (SeqCode), assembly GCA_046092945.1. Taxonomy (GTDB): domain Bacteria; phylum Bacteroidota; class Ignavibacteria; order Kapaibacteriales; family Kapaibacteriaceae; genus UBA10438. The sequence continues at coordinate 2,312 of JBJTEQ010000096.1, read as the reverse complement.
AAGGCGAATCTCGACTCCGCCAATATCTCCAACTCTCGATCGGTTCGTGTCAGTGGACGTTCGATTGGCTCGTATGGAATCGGTATCACTAAGGACTCGGTCGTTGTTGGATTTAATGACTCGCGCGGTCTGCCCAACCGCTTTGACCTTGCGCGCACTGCTCAGGGAGTGCCTAATATCAATCACTGGTTCTGGCGCGAGACACGCGAACCAAAGTGGACAGCGGCCCCCGTCGTAACGCTGGTGGCGCAGTCAGCTAACAGCAATACAATCGAGTGGACAGCGCTGGATGACCCCAATCCCGGTGATACAACGACGGGCTATCTGATCTTGCGTGATACACTCGGCTTTGCTGGATTTCCGGTAGGCGGAATTCGTGACGGTTCAACCATCACGAAGGGGGCGAAGATCGGCAATGCCACCGTTATTGACATTCGTCCGACAAAGCTGGGACGTCGAATGACGGATTCAAGCAACATCCTCTGCGGAATGAGTTATTCCTATCGCATCTACGGCTATCGCTATCGTCGCGATGATCTACTCTCGGTCACGGACGACACCACCGCACGCGGACGTCAGTACACCGATCAGCGTTGGGTTGAGTCGGCAGTGATCACGAAGAGTAATCCGACAAAGCCCCTTATCCAGGCATCCCGGCTCCAGATCTGTCCGGGTGATACGGTCACTCTGACCACTACGACCACCAACGCCGTTCTATATGACTGGATCGTGAACGGTCAGTCGGTGCCCGTAGGCGGCACAACACGCATCGTTGTGCGTGCAACTGGTGAGTATCGACTCATCATTAAGGGGGCTGATGGCTGCTCGGCCATTTCCGATCCTGTTGTCATTACTGCCCTGCCGGCCCCATCAGTGGAGATTTCTCCAACTGGTTCACAGACAATCTGTCCGGGCGATAGCGTCAAGATCACCGTTACGACCAGTGCTGCTTCCTACGAGTGGCTTCGAGACGGAGCCGTGATTCCTGGCGCAACATCCAATACGTATGTGGCAAAACTCGAGGGCGATTATCAAGTCCGAATTGCTACTTCAGCTGGTTGTCCGGGTGTATCCGCGACTCTTCGAATTCGGTATCAAAACGTCAAGGTGAAGCTCTCTCCGAGTGCCGTCGACTTTGGCACCATCGGACAATGTCGTGCTGATACCACGGTTGACGTTGAGATCATCAACGAAGGTCTGGCGGACGTAACCGTTACCAACACAACTTTCCCATCCGGCTTTGCCCTGGTTTCACCGCCCCCTGGTTTTTCCGTCAAGGCTGGAAAGCGTCAGTCCGTGCGATTGGTGTTCGCACCGGCAGGCCCAGGAACGGCTACCGGCTCGGCCTCATTTTTGGTGCAGCCATGCAGCACGCCGATACCGTTCACCGTGCGGGGACAGCGCACGGCTGTATCCGTCGCATTGAATAAGCCGGGCGTAGACTTTGGCACGTATGCCGCCTGCCCGACCGGCAACATCCGTCCGGATTCAACATTCTGTGTGACGAATTCCGGTAGCGAGCCCATTGTGATCGGCGTGCCTCGTGTGGACCCGCCGTTTTACCTGCTGACGGATATCCCGAAGCCGGTGACAATTGCACCCGGCACACGCTTTTGCATCAGCGTCATGTATCGCCCCCTGGGGGCTGATCTTGATCGCGGAGTGATCCAGACCATCGGATTCCCATACACATCGGCATCATGTCAGGACACATTGCGTGCCCGCGTTCAGGGGGCTTCTTACCGTCCGCAGCTCGCCGTCGATGAGACGTTGATCGATCTTGGCGTAGTGCTGAAATGCTCGCCTCGCGTCGACACTGCCATCAGCGTTACCAATCCATCTCTGGTGCCGGTAACGGTCACGTCCATTGTGGGGGCAGACATCTCCTACACGGGTGGGGCGGTAACCATCGCACCAAAAACTACACGGGTGCTGCCGGTCACTATCTCTCCATCGGTCACAGCGGGCTCATTCTCGCTGAAGGCCAAGATTGCTCTGCAACCATGCAATGATTCGCTTGATGTGCAGTTCGATGGTCAGATGCTCAATGCAACGTACAGCCAGGACCGGTCGGAGATCGACTTCGGAACAATCCTGCTCTGCGAGCGGACGTCATCAACGTCATCGTTTCTCATCTCGGCACGGGGCTTGTCGGGGCTCCGCTCACGCTTGGCTTCCATTGGTGCAAAGGCCCCATTCACACTCTCCATTGCGCCAGGACAGAGTTTCCGCGATTCTCTCCGTGTTGACGTTACGTTTACACCACCCGCTGCCGGCACATTTGTGGACACGATCTCGTACACCATCGAGCC
>JBJTEQ010000095.1:0-7133 GCA_046092945.1 Kapaibacterium sp. (SeqCode) | reverse complement strand
AGTCGCTGCAATGCATCCACGATCTCCGGCTTTCGCCGGTCCATTCCGGCAGCGAGCATCTGCAGAAAAAAAACATAGCCAAACACATCCACGATCAGGCCACTGAGCATGTCGGCTTCACCAAAGATCAGCCGATATGCCTGCTCATCACCCATAAACCGTTGGCGTAGCGCAAGCGACTGTGAAAAGCGACGGAAGAAGAAATCGGCATCAGCTGACTCCACTTCGCCCCCTAACAGTCGCACTGCGATCTTCGAGAGCGGATTATAGAACCCCGTACCGAGCGATGAGCCATCGTGCGAAACGAGTCGAACAAGCTCTCCGGGCTCGGCCTCGGGAGCATGGACGAGTTCATCGCGGAATGCCCACAGGTGGCCGTCGCGAAGTCGGCGCTCTTCGCGTGGTTTTAGCGTTAGCGTGAGCATGGGGCTTGGCGTTACTTCGCGCCCTTGACGCTTGGATAGCCGGCGCTCGACCAGGCGTTAAAGCCGCCGAGCATATTGCTGACATTCTTCCAGCCCTTTTCAACCATGATCTTGCTGGCCCGGGCGCTGCGTCCACCCGCAGCACAATAGACAAGCACGGGCTTGGTCTTGCTGACCGAGGCGATCTTGGTCTCGAACGACGGGTCGTTAATGTTGGCCAGAACAGCCTTGTCGAGATGTCCGCCGGAATACTCCTCCGGAGTCCGTACGTCAACGATCACAACATCACCCTTGGCGATCATTGCCTTGGCTGCAGCAATGTCCACGTCCTTTACCTGCTGCGCATTCATGTTGCATGCAGCAACCGTCAATGCGATGGCAACAATGAATCTTATCATGATCATTCTCCCTGCTGTAGTGACGAAACTGCTTTGTTGACCGACGTCCACGGCCCACCGTTAACGGCCGTATACCCTTTCGACTCGGCAAACGATGTGGCCTGGCCACTTCTGCCGCCTGAGGCGCAGCAGAAGACGATCGGCTTTGACGTGTCGTACGAACCAAGACGATTCGGGATCTCATTCAGAGGAATATTCACCGACCCCGCAACGTGGCCACCGGAAAACTCCGCCGGAGTGCGAACATCAATGATAACAGCCCCCTGACGAAGGACATCGGTGAGTCCATCGTCTGAGCCGCCCAGGAGTGATCGCAGCATGTTGATCATTGATTTACCTTCTATGATTCGTTGACTATACCCGTTCATTTTCCATAGATGCGGGCGCGCAATCTACGGGAGAACAAGTGTTTGGACGCTGAGGAACAATGACGCGTCACGTTTTTGCCAGAATGCGCACGAGGAAGAGAACAACCGTTCGGATTTCCTCACTACTTATGCGGAGTTGACCATGCAGCCATTCTGCAGCCTCGGCCTTCATTTGATCCTCATCCCCCGCCAGGGAATACTCATCCCCATCGATCTTCACGAGTTCCTCGTCAGCACGGCCACGAGCACCGTCGAGAATCATCACCTGCGTTGCAGCGCGGTTCATGCACGCGAGGACCACGTTCATATTCTGATCGGCATGCCACATGAAGCAGACATTCCCGACGTTATCACGGCGCTGCTGGGAGATCTAAAGCGCGAGCTCCGTGGGCAGGGGGCTCATCTGAACAGCTTCGAGTGGGACGATGCCGTGCATGTGACGCTGCTTCCACCATGGCATCTGGAGATCATGGCCAGCTTCGTGCGGGATCAGGATCGATTCCACCAGACCCGAACGCTGGAAGAGGAGCTTGATGAAGTATTCCGTCCGAACGGCATTGCCGACCAGGCGCACGAACAGCCAATGCGCCGCAGCGGAGCGTCAGCCCTTCACATCAACTGACACAGCCGATCCGGCTTCGCCCCGGGAGATCATCAGCATGGCCTTGGCAAAGCGCTCCATCTCATCGACCGTGGTATAGACGGAGGGGGCTACACGAAGCCCCTTAAAGTCCTCATGTCCAATGGACACCGTGAAGATGCGATGCTTGTCGAGAAGATAGTTGGAAACCTTCCCGGGATCGGTTCCTTCGATATGCACGAGCCGAAGTCCGCATTGATTCGCATCATCGGTGATGTCTGTCAGGAAGCGCACGTTGTCTCTCTTCTCCAGTTGATCCGTCCACACGCGATGCAGATGTCGAAGCCGCGCGGCCTTGCGCTCTGCACCGATTGCCCGGTTGAAGGCCAGCGACTCGATGAGGGCGTTATGCATAGCCGCCGGATGGGTGCCGATCTCTTCGAACTTTCGGATGTTGGCATCCATGTCCTTTGGTGCCGACATCAGAGGCCACACATCGGCGATCTTGTCCTTCTTGACATAGAGCATACCGGTTCCGATCGGACCGAGAAACCACTTATGGAGAGAGGTACCGAAGTACTCGCACTCGAGATCCTTTTGCGTGAACGGAAAATGCTGGAAGGAATGCGCACCGTCAACGATGCAACGAATTCCTCGCTTTGCGGCGAGGCGGCAGATGTCGCGTACCGGTAGGATCTGACCCGTTAAGAAAACGACATGAGAGACGTGGATCACCTTCGTGCGGTCAGTGATCCCGGCTTCGATGGCATCAACGACGTCCTGACGTCGCTTCAGTGGCGTTGGAAAGCCAACCTTCTTCAGCACGATACCATCGCGCCGGACCCGCTGCTCCCACGTAGTGAGCATTCGCGGATAATCATGCGTGGTGGTCAGTACCTCATCGCCCCTTTCCATCGGAATGCCGAACTGCAGAGTTTCCAGTGCCTCGCTGGCATTGCGCATAATGGCAATCTCCTCCGGACTCACAGCAAAGAGATCGGCCAGACCTTCCCTGATGGTTTCCACCTGCGGCTCCTGATGACGCCACATCTCGTAGGCCGGCATGTTGTTGGCCTGCTCAGTGTAGCGGCGAAAGGCCTGCTGGACGGTACGGGGCGAAGGAGAAACGCCACCGTTGTTCAGGTTGATGATAGAGCGATCAACATCAAATGCCTGCTGCACCGTGGCCCAGTAGTCTTCGTCGTTGGCCACCATAGCGGCGGGAACATTCGGCAGGGCTGTTGGCAGCCAATTGGTAACGGAAGCAAGCGCTTCCGATGCGAAAAGGGCGGTTGGACCGAGCGCTGCTAGCGAGCGCAACACCGTTCGACGAGATGTCATGCAGAAACTCCCTGGTGCACTGACTGGTTATATTCGCAACTCACTTACGAAGGTACGACATGAAGACGACGAAGTTCCACGCCCTCCACCTTGCTGCCGGTGCAAAGATGGTATCGTTTGCCGGCTTCGAGATGCCGATCCAGTACCCAACGGGCATCATCGCCGAGCACAAGATCGTGCGATCGGGCGTTGGCATCTTCGACGTATCGCACATGGGCGAATTCTTCGTTTCGGGTCCGGACGCTCTGGCACTCATCCAGCAGATCACGGTGAACGACGCTTCGAAGCTCACGCCGGGGAAGGCACAGTATTCTGCGCTACCTCGCCCGGACGGTGGACTCGTTGACGATCTGCTCGTATACATGCTGGCAGAGAACTCCTACCTGCTCGTGGTCAACGGCGCGAACATCGATAAGGATTGGGCATGGGTGAGCCAGCATGCTGCAGCCTATTCAAATCTAGAACTCACTAATCGCAGCGATGAGTACAGCCTTCTTGCCGTGCAGGGTCCGAAGAGTATCGAGACTCTTCAGAAGCTGACCTCTACTGACCTCGAGAGTATTCCCTACTATGGCTTTGCCGAGGGCACACTCGCAGGCATCCCGATGATCCTTTCTCGAACAGGTTACACTGGCGAGATCGGATTCGAACTCTACTTCACTGGAGATGAGGCCGTTGCCACCACCGTGGTGTCGGCCCTCTTCGATGCAGGCAACGAACATGGCATTGCCTGGATCGGCCTCGGCGCACGCGACACGCTGCGTCTCGAGAAGGGATACTGCCTTTACGGCAACGATATCACCGACGAAACCAATCCGATCGAGGCAGGTCTCGGCTGGATCACCAAACTCGCAAAGGGTTCGTTCAACGGCAGCGACGTCATCGCTTCTGTCAAAGAGGCCGGTCCGACCCGCAAGCTCGTTGGCTTTAAGATGCTGACTGAGAAGCTTATTCCCCGCTCTGGTTATCCGATCATGCATAACGGCGCTTCGGTTGGTTCTGTCACAAGCGGCAACCAGTCACCAACACTCGGCGTGGGCATCGGACTTGGTTACGTACCGACGGAGCTGTCAGCAGCCGGATCAACGATCGAGATTTCGGCCCGTGGAACAACGTTCCAGGCCGAAGTCATCAAGCTTCCATTCTGCTAAGGCGCATCGAGGCGCTACGCTTCGGCCGTGCTAATCATCAGCGTCAGCTTCACCAGCATCGTTGGTATCAGACTCAACAACTTGAATACTGACCCGCGTAACGCCTGATCTGATCATCTCAAGGTCTATTGCTGCCTGCTTTGACAGGTCTACTATTCGAGCGTTCTTCCACGGTCCGCGGTCAGTAACTCGAACTACCACCGTACGTCCATTCGTGAGGTTGGTGACGAGCAGCTTTGTATTGAATGGCAACCAGCGGTGAGCACATGTTCGGTGACGCATGTTAAAGATCTCTCCGCTTGCCGTCTTGCGTCCATGGAACGCTTCGCCATAGAACGACGCAAGCCCCGTATCAGCATGCGCCCGCAGAACCATTGCCGTAACAGAGTCGCTCACAGTCCGTCCGGAAGCGACCTTTGTCGACCGGCTTGCACGAAGGGCCTTTTCAACAAGAGTCGTGTCAGCCGAGGTCGTAACGACGATCTCGGTGGCTGCCTTCTCAACGACCGCACTACCGGCGGTGTCGGCTGACATCAGCGATTGAAGAAGGAGGAGCTCTCGGCGTTCGGATTCAGCTACGGCTCGGCGAAATGAATCACTGCGCATGCGCACCAGCATCGACTCCACACGCAGGCTGTCACTCACACGCCATTGGCGATCCCAGATCGCGCGAAGACTGTCCGATGCTCGTCGATCGCGCTCGATGGTCCGCCTCACCAGTTTCAATGCCTGAGCCGTGGTGTCAGAAATTGCAGGCGTCTGCCCAACCATGGCCGGCACAATGATCACGGTGCAGAGTATCGAGAGCAGTTTCGTCAGCAATCGGATCATGGCAGGGGGCTAGAAGTGCTTCGAAATCTGACGTCGGCGGAGCTGCTCAACGACATCACGCACATTTTCCGTCATCCCTCGACGGCAGATAAGAACAGACTGCTCAGTTTCGACGACCATGATATTGTCCATGTCGATCACACTCACAAGTCTGCCTGTACTGGCAGATACAAGGCTATTAGATGTGCGGATCGCCATCACCGTTCCCTCGATCACATTGTTCTTTCCATCCTTGAGCGACACTCGATACAATTCATCCCATGTTCCGAGATCGCTCCATCCAAACGCCCCCTCGACCACACCGATCGTGGGGTCGCGCTCTAATACTGCTACGTCAAAAGACACCGATCTCATCTGACGATACAGTGCTTCAAGTTCCGGTCCATCGTCCGCTGTTCGACTGCGCCGCTGCCACTGATGAAGAAGGGGCGCGTGATCCGGCATATACTCATCGACAGCCCGAAGGATAGATCCGGCTGTGGCCACCACAATACCGCTATTCCATGCAAAGTCACCCGCATCTAAGAATCGCTGGGCGGTAGCCGCATCCGGCTTTTCCGCAAACGTGTGCACGGTCTTTGCATGCCCCTTTACCAGGGGGTTGTCACATGGTATCGGATCGCCCACCTGGATGTAACCGTAGCCGGTCTCGGGTCGCGTGGGCATCACTCCGATGGTCATAATCCTATCGAGGTCTACTGCCGCCGTGCAGGCCTGATCTACCACAACCTGAAACTCGCGCACGTTGTGAATGACGTGGTCGCTTGGCAGAACCACCATGACGACATCTGTACCATGACGTTCGGCAATAACGGCAGCTGAGAGAGCAATTGCCGGACCCGTGTTCCGTCCAAAGGGCTCGCTAATGATCCGCTCCGGTGAGACCATTGGCAACTGATCGATCACATGGTGCGAAAGATCGGCAGTGGTAACAACGTAGACGTCGTCGGAAGAGATCATCGGCTGAAGCCGCGCAACCGTGTTCTGGATGAGCGTCCCTTCACCAAGAGCATGGACGAACTGCTTCGGCTTTCGTTCGGTGCTTCTCGGCCAGAGGCGGACTCCAAGTCCGCCGGCCATGACAACGGCAACGATCTTCATAGCGACGAATCTACGGAGCCCCGTATCTTCGCACTCAACTTTTCGTGGAGAAGACCTTTATGCTATCGCATCTGTTGCTCATCGTCATGATGTTCATCACCATTGGTAGTGCTCTTGCTCAGGACGACCGACTTAATGAGCTGAACTTTGATGAAGAGCCACTGCCGGAGGAGGCTGTAGCCTATTCTGCCATTGGCATTGGTCCATCCGTCAATCTCTTCATGCCCAAGGTCGATGATATCAATGCTTTAGCAAAGGCGCAGGGCCTCGACGATATGAACTCACCGTTCATTCTTGCTGGGGCTGAGTTTTTCACGGCCATCGGCGTGATTCCCAACGCTCGGATCGGCTTCTCGTGGCTAACGGGTTCTGTGGGTAATGCAAAGACCCTCCCCGGTTCGGGTGGTGCGGGTTCAACGAAGAGCATCGATTATGCCATCTCCACCAGAGCGTTGCATTTTGAGTACGCGATAGTTCCTGCTGCAAAGCTTGCCATTATTCCTGGTCTGGGTCTTGTATGGGGCTATTCAACGATCACCATGTCGAACTCGGTCGGCACCTACGACTGGAACTCTCAGACGAACTCGACAACCCAGCAAGTTCTCGAACAAAGCGCCATCTGCGTGATGCCACGGCTGTCGTTTGAATATGCTGTAACTCCATACCTGGATATACGCCTCCAGGCAGCCTATGCCGCCCAGATCTCGGCATCGGACTGGACGGCCAATACGCACGCGCCGGCGATTAACATTCCTACGTCGATCGGTGTGAATGGACTCAATGCCCAGCTTGGCATTTTTGTTGGACTGTTTAACTGATCGTACAGAACATTCGGGCTCGTAGCTCAACGGTTAGAGCAGCGGACTCATAATCCGTTGGTTGCTGGTTCAAATCCGGCCGGGCCCACAAGATTCCTTCCTCCGACAGTGCAACGATCA
>JBJTEQ010000094.1:0-6854 GCA_046092945.1 Kapaibacterium sp. (SeqCode) | reverse complement strand
GATCTTGAGCAGGAGCGTGAAGACCGGGAAGGCGATTGCTCCGCCCCCTTCAGCACTGGCTCCGGCAATAAATGACCCGAAGACCATCGTGAGCGCGGCAGGCCACCAGGCAAAGACCTCATCGTACAGATCCAATGATGTAACGGCAGTGACGACACCAACGAGAACAACTGCCGCGAAGGGCAGATAGAAACGTACGGATCGCATGTTCACTCGTTTCCGCTGAGCATCTTCAGGTACGAGATGATCGTGTTCTGGTTGTCGATGATCGTGTTCTGGTTACCAACGATCATCTGCTGGTTGCCGATGACCTTCGTCATCGTTTCTACCAGTGTCGAGTGGGCCTCGGTCACAAAGCGCTGATTCTCCGACAGGATGGTCTGCGACTGAATGAGCTTCTGCTCATTGGTGGTGGCGGCTCGGCGTGTTTCGGCGAGCGAGTTCGTAACATCGGTGAGCATCGTAATGATGCGCTCTATGTCGGCTTCAATGGCGGCCATGGCGACGTCTGATTTGTGTGCGAAGGCGTGACAGATCGGTTCCTTTGAGCAGGTCCTGAAGTTCAAGTTGCACAACCTTTGGCACAGGTCGCGTTTCAGATTCTATGCGGCGCATCAGACGTCCAACGTGCTGCAGTGAGAACCGAGGGCCGAAGAGACGTTCGATCATCGTTGCTACCAGCTGACGCGTCCACACATCGCTGTCGATGTTATGATTCCTCGGAGTGCTGCCCAGCAGAGCCCGCAGCATAAGAAGATGCCTGTCTGTGAGTGATCGCGGCGCGCCGGGCTTCGGTCGAGCGAGGAGCCCCTCAGCCCCCTTCACTTTTGCTGACTTGATCCACTGGCTGACGGCAGCAGGCGAGACGTCCAGGGCTGCGGCGATATCCACCGAGCGCCAGCCGCCGCTATGCAGCTCCCAGGCGCGCAGACGTCGGCGTTCGAGCAGCGGCGCCCGCACAGATCGGGTAGGGGGCGTTGTGGTCAGCATAGGGAATCCTCCGAAAGTACCGCTGTCCGCTGCGAATCCACCTTTGCAATTGGCCTTGGTGGATTGTTCCACTATCCAGGCCACTAGCTGCATCCGCAGGTAGTAGCCATGCGTGACGTGCTATATTGCCGCGCAAATAGAGGCAGAAAATGGTGGCAGTATGACTCATCCTCGCGTACTTCTGATAGGGGGCAATCGTGGCCGCTGGACGTGGAAGGATCGCTTGCACGATGCTCCGTATGACAACGGCATTGAGGCATGGGTACATGCAACCGAAGGGACGCACGTAGATCACGCATCCGTGACGCTTGAGGACGTCAACCGTCATGACGTTGTGATCTGCAACACAAACGGCCTCTTCAAACCCAAAGAAGCTATGCGCTACATCCGGCTTGCTGAGCAACGTCGCAGCGGCGTGCTGTGGGTTTCCCTGCTCGAGGGGGATATGCGTGACTATATGCTTCCGCACGACCTTGTGCGACGTTGCTTTGATGCCAGCGATCTGGTGAACTGCATAAACCGTCATGCGACCGACGCACTTCAATGTCTCTCATCCACACCAGTCAAGTACATCGGCATTCCATATCCTGTTGACGGAGTGCGCTCTCTGGCAACGCCCATAGCAGAGCGACTCCGCCGCGTCTATGTTTGCGCCTTCCTCATGAAGCGCTGGAACGATGCGATTGTGGCACGTCAGCTCGGCATACCGGTTGATGGTTATCATGTGCGCATGCACCGTCGGCTTTCGGAGCTCTTTCGCAACCTGAAGCGCCATGGCAGCATGCTCGATAAGTCGGCACCGGCGCGGATTGCGCTGTCCATGTACACCAACATGGACCTAACGGCACGCCCGGAATCACGCATGGCTGAATACTATTCTGCCATGGGGCGAAATGCGCTGTGGATCAACATGGACGAGCGCTACACGTGGGCCCGCTACGTACTTGATGCTGCTGCGCTCGGCGTGCCGATCGTCACCACGCGCTCGACCGGTCACGGAGATATCCTCTTTCCCGACACTACCGTCGAAACATCTTTCGATGTCATCGACGCCGTGCAACGGTCCCGCCGCCTGCTCGATGATGCCGATCACTACGCCCATGTTTCGGCACATGCGCAGGAGCACATCTGGCGCTATGATGCTCCAAAGGTGGTGGAGGCGTTGTACGCGGAACTGGGTGTCTAAAATCCCACTCCAAGCATAACCCCGGCTGACGGCGTGCCGTTCGCAAGCGGGTTCATGTATGGGGATAGGGATACGGAACTGATACCGTGAAGATTCAGTGCCTTCTCGAGCTTGCTGTTGTAACCGCCGGAATAGATCGTTGGGAGGAACCAGCTCACTACCCACGTCTCGACGACGACTCCGATGAACCCATTGCCTTGTGGGTTGCTGTTGCCCGTGGTTCCGAGAAGCAGCATCCCTGCGTTCAATCCCGCAACAACGAGCCCCATAGGATCGCCCTGGATGATTGAGCCAATGCAGAAGGGTCCAGTGCACATGTTCAGAAGGCCGTATCCAAAGGCACTCTTTTCGTGGGTCCTCAGCATTAGGAGTCGTTAAGTGTAGGTCAATTGCTGCGATTTCTCTTGGATAATCGTCATGTTACCGCGCAACCCATTACGGATCAGGGAGTCCACCTGTGCCATGGACGAAGTTGTCTGTGAACTTGCTCGCGGCGAGACAAGCGCCATGAGAAGTACGATAAGGGCGAGGCATTTGAGTCTCATTTAATCCAGATCCTGAATGTTTGTGTAATAGATGTCGCCACGTATTCCAGAGAAAAACACCTGACCATCGATCACCGAAATAGTCTGCAAAATTGAGTTGTCTGTAATGGTGAAGATCTTCCAGGTCTTACCGCCATCAGAACTTGCAAAGGCACCCGGATAGCCAACCGCATAGATGTTGTTGCCGTGTGTCGTTACATCAAGGAGATGCGGTCTATGGGGGAAATCGCCCTCGGGTGCGAAAACGGTCAAGGTGCCGTCGGCGTCCAATATGTATGATGATTGGTACGTGCGGATAACCCAACCGTTGGGTGCTTTGTAGACATCCTGGATACCTTGTCGTGACAGTTGGCTGAATGCAGGAGTCCACGTGTCTCCGTTATCGGATGATGACCAAGCACCTTCGTTGGTACAAATGAACACAGTGCTACCAAATGACCGTATCCGATTAATGGCAGACTGGGTAAAGCGCAAGGCAAGTGTATCCCAATGCTTGCCGTCATCCCTGCTTCTGATCAGCACGCCTTCATACAATCCAACAATCACCAAACTGTCGGAGACTCCCGCTACATACTCTCCACTGTATGGAATGTTGCTGCTGAAACGGTCAATATCCATGCCGCAGTTCTTGACTTGGATCAATCCACGTAATCGTGCAGTAAGGATGTATCCACCACGGTATGCGTCTGAACTCTGAATCAAAGAGCCCACGAGACCCTCGTGGATAGGGTAGGCAACGTGTCCGCCATCCGGCAGCCAAGCAACACCGTGTTCGCGAAAACCGATGTACAATCCACTCTTACCTGAGACGATGCATTGTGCGTCAACTGTTTCCGTGTTCCGGTCGACATTGACGACCTCCCAGTAATTGCCCGTCAGGGGTCTGCGGTGCACGCCCCCTTGACCCAGCATGACTCCGGCATAGAGGTAGTCGTTGTGGACACGGAGGACAGCAACGTGCTCCTGATTCAGTTGTCCCATGCCAAGTTCGGAGACCTTCCGGCTGGCTACTTGAATGGCGAGTACTGGCAACCGGGCGCGACCAATGTAGACGATGCTATCAGTGGCAGCAATACACGTAACCTCACGAATGTCGGTGCTTGTGATCGAAACGCGCATTCCATTGTACAGCTGCACTTCGAGCGTGGAATCGCGAACCGTGAACCGTGCTTGGAGCGTGCTATCGATCATGTTGGGGGACTGTGCCTCATAAGCACTCACCCCGGTCGACTCATGAATGAGCCGATTCGTCTGTCCTGGCTTGTAGCGCTTGGACGGGCTCCACGTGAGACCTCCGTTTGTGGTCCTGTGTAGGGCTCCATTCGACGTGAGCACATAGATGCTGTCATCTACGGGCAACACATCGATGACGCCCTTGTGTGGTAACGGGGCTGCGAGTTCCTTCCAGCGGCCACCACCATTTGTCGAAAGCAGCACATCGTCAACGGTTGTAAGCAGCATCGAACTGTCGCAACGCACGAGTGCCTTCATGCCAGTGAAGGGCCGTTCTCCGTACCGCGATACTCGCAGCGGGTATGTTGTGTTATTTTGTGCCATGGCACTGCACAGAAGCGCCGTTATCGTTGCGATAAGCACAACGAGACTTCTCCCAGTAGCAGCTACCCTGACGCAGAAACACATGAAGCAAATATCGGCATCGTGCTCCGTTTTCGTTCTGTTTGTGGTTCTCCTCATCACCACAAACCCCTTGTTATCGCAACCCGCATCAAAGACCTACAAGATCGCACAGAAGGGAAGTGCCTCGCCAGGTTACTTCATGATCAGTCCGGCAAGAAGCGACACACTGGGAGTGATTGATAATTATGGACGCACGGTATTTCCACTCAACGTGGGGATGCAGATCAATCTTTCGTCGTACAATAACCGTGAGCTGACCTACTTCGGTGTGACAAACTCGGCGGGAGTCTTGGGTTTAGCCTGCTATGTGCGCGTGAACGCCAAACGGCAGATCACTGACTCAATATTCCCCGTCGGCCCCTATCAGGCAGATTTTCATGAAGGTTTTGCGACATCAGATACAACGTTCTTGATCCTCGGTACGTACAGGGTAAAGACGGACCTTTCGAAGTATGTCGCCGGCGGGTTCCCTGATGCAGAGATCATAGGTAACATCATCCAGGAAGTCACGCGTTCGGGGCGTGTGGTGTTCGAGTGGAAGTCCCTTGATCACATCCCGTATTCGGATGCTACCGAGGACATCGACTTCACTCAAGTACTCGTTGATGTTATGCACATCAATTCCATCTTCCGGGATTCCGATGGCGGATTGATCATATCGTGTCGACACCTTGACGAGGTGATCAAGATCGACGGGAAAACAGGGCAAATTGTATGGCGCCTTGGGGGGTCGAAGTCGAAGAACAATCAATTCCAATTTCTCAATGACACAACATCAGAATTCTTCGGGTTTTCTCATCAGCATTGTGTTTCGCGCACACCTACAGGCAACCTTCTGATGTTCGACAACGGCAATCTCAAGCCCGAACCTCAGTCAAGCCGGGTAGTTGAGTACGAGATCAATGAAAAGGAGAAGACTGTTCGTAAAGTGTTCGAGTACAGCCCAAGCAGTAAAGTGTTTGCCAGTACCATGGGTAGCGTATCAGCTCTCTCCAACGGAAATATGTTGGTCGGTTACGGGGCAGCGGTCTCTCTCACTGGCAAGCCCAGCGACATAGCCGCTGAAGAGATTGATCGGAGTGGGAATGTTGTGGCTACGGTTGATAATCTCCCTCTTCCGCGGATCAATGCATATCGGATACGGAAGACCACCTATGGAATGACTGGCGTGCAAAAGACGGTCAATTCTGTTGGAAGCACGACGTTTTCCGAGGCGGACAGTACGACATTGATCTCCCTTCAGGCGTCTGCCGCACGTAAGCCAACTATCGTAACGGTGGAGAGACATCACTACGCACCGCAGAATGTAACATTCACCGCTCCAGTCACGCTCTCTTTCCCGCCGGTACGATGGGGAGTGCGACTCGACGACACATCAGCTCTTACTGGCACAATGAAACTGCGTCTTGGCAAAGTGCAAGAAGTTGAGGACCCGGGGTCAGTGAAGGTGCTCTACCGATCTATCGAGGGAACTGGACCATTTTCCCTCATTGCTGCTACATACACAGGCACTGATTCGAGCTGGACGATTCCGTTCATTAGGCAGGGCGAATATGCCGTTGCCTATACCAGCAGGTTGCGTCCCGAGTTGATAGCCCCCTTGAACAACAGCGTAGACGTTGATGTACGTCCACAGCTTCGATGGAACAAACTGCTCTTTGCCTCTTCGTACCAGGTGCAGATAGCCAGAGATAGTGCATTTACGATCGATGTTGAATCTCGTACGGTAACCGACACCGTCTTTACTCCAGCCGCACTGCGCAACAACACGGTCTTCTGGTGGCGTATGCGGAAGGTCAGCGGTCAAGGAAGCGGTCCCTGGTCTGCGCATTGGCGATTCTCAACGAAATTCAATCGCCCTTCCATTCTTGAGCCAGCTACGGACACTCAAGCTGTTTTTGTGAACGCTGAAAGTGTGTTCCGATGGACTGGCATTAAGGGGGCTAGCAGGTACCGAATCATCGTGACTGATAGTGCAGCCCAAACTGTTCTTGATACGACGCAATCCGATACTGTCTGCCGTATTGTGCATCTGCTTCCGATGGATGCAAAGCTGGCATGGAATGTCCGCGCAGTCATAGACTCCGTTGAAGGCAGGGAATCCGGGACGTGTTTTATCACGACGGCACCGAAGCAACCGAGTCTTATTGCTCCTGAGCCGAACGTCTATCTACCCAACACCTCGAAGACTCAGGTCTCGTGGTCGGCTGCCTATGGTGTGACGCGATATAATATCACCGTCACAGTGCTACCGGAGTCAAAGCGTATAGTAGATACCGTGCTTCCAGCAGTTACCTCCTTTATGGTGGAAGGTCTAGAGCCTAGAAAGCGCTACCGCTGGACGTGCGTTTCCATCGGCACGTATGGCCCATCTCTCCCGAGCGTCCGTGAGTTTACCATTGCCGAGCGATCCACCCTTGCGAAGCCGAACATCTCGGGCTCTCTTCAGCGAAATGGAATCCCGATAAGTGTTTCTGCCGAATGCTCATGGCTCA
>JBJTEQ010000093.1:0-2822 GCA_046092945.1 Kapaibacterium sp. (SeqCode) | reverse complement strand
CTCCGTATAGACAATATCAGCCCCGTAGCGCTTACATATGCGGCGAAAGGGCATATTCGTCACATCTTCCATCGGGCAAATAGATAGTAGTTTTGCGGAATGAAGATCGACTCCGTAGAGGTGGACCGGGGCATTTTACTGGCCCCGATGGAAGATGTGACGAATATGCCCTTTCGCCGCATATGTAAGCGCTACGGGGCTGATATTGTCTATACGGAGTTCATCTCCAGTGATGGGCTTGTCCGCGACGCCCGTCGCTCGCTGGAAAAGCTACGTCTGGCCGACGATGAGCGTCCGGTAGCGATTCAGATCTTCGGGGGCGATGAATCGATTATGGTTGACGCAGCCCGTCGGGCAGCCGAGTCCGGCCCTGAGTTTGTCGATATCAACTTTGGATGTTGGGTAAAAAACGTCGTGGTGCGCAATGCTGGGGCAGCATTGCTCAAGGACCCACAGCAGATGGAGCACCTGACGCGCTCGATCGTCAAGGCCGTGGATAAACCGGTCACCGTGAAAACGCGGCTGGGTTGGTCGCGAGACAACATTGTGATCCTTGATGTTGCCCGCAGGATCCAGGATGCCGGCGCCCAGGCCCTTACGGTGCACTGCCGCACGCGGGACATGGGACACGATGGCGAGGCAGACTGGTCGTGGATTCCCCGCATCAAAGAAGTGGTGACGATTCCCGTTATTGTGAACGGTGATGTGAAAACTCCAGAAGACGTCAAGCGCGCCTTCGACGAGACGGGGGCCGATGCGGTGATGATTGGACGCGCAGCGATCGGGCACCCCTTCATCTTCAAGCTGGCCAAACAGTTTCTCGAAACGGGGTCGTACACCCCTATTACTCCCCGCGAGCGTATCGAGACCTGCCTGGAGCATCTGCGCTTGGAACTCGACAACAAAATCGAGAAACGCGCTATTCATGAGTTCCGTAAGCACTACGGCGGTTATCTCAAGGGGCTTCGCAACAATTCGTGGTGTCGGCAGGATGTGGTCCGCCTTGAGACCTATGGTGAGATCGAGGAACGCATGCATCGATACGCGGATGAATTGGAAACACAGCTCGACCCCGTGGCGGAGTGATGACCGGGATCCGATCGGCATTCACTGCGGCGCTGGACCGATTTGATCTTGACAATCAGACTGTCCTCGTTGCCGTCAGTGGAGGCGTCGACAGCACAACGCTCCTGCACCTGCTCTGTGATGCGCGCACAGCCCGAAACCTCACAGTCCACGTAGCCCACGTTGACCATACCCTGCGCGAAGAGTCAGGCAATGATGCGGCATTTGTCGAGCAGCTTGCCCTGGCCGCCAAGGCCCCATTCCATAGCTGCCGGGTAGATGTGCGCGGCTATGCAGCCAAGCACGGCTGTGGCATCGAGGCTGCCGCACGGCACCTTCGTTATGCCTTTCTCGAAGAAAGTGCAAAGCTCATCGGTGCTGGAACGGTTCTCACGGGTCATACCGCAGATGATGTCATCGAGACGGTTTTGATGCACCTGGCAAGGGGCGGTTCAGTGCAGGCACTTGCGGGCATTCCCCGGGAGCGGCCGATCAGTGACGATGTGCGTGTTGTTCGCCCCCTGTTAGAGGTTTCCAGAGCCGAAATCGAGGGATATGCCCTCGAGAATGAGCTCAAGTGGGTAATTGATGCGTCAAACATCAATACCGTGCACCTTCGGAACCGCGTTCGACATGAGCTCATGTCGGTGATGAGGTCCGTGTTAGGTCCGGGTGTTGGCACAAACATTCTTCGGTTTGCCCGCCTGATGGGCGAGGTTGCACCGTTGATCGAGAGTATGGCCGACAACATTCAGGATCGTTGTCTCACGAGGCATGGCCAAGCTGTGCGACTCCAGCTCGACATACTTTCCTCGCAACCACGTGTCGTTATTGATCATCTGCTGCAGAAAGCACTTGGTCTTGGACACGTTGACCGAGACAGACTCTTCGGCCTAGTTGATGCCGACGTCGGAACAGCTGCCTCGCTTTCGGGCGGCCGCATGGGCACTCGTGATCGGGGGTTCATTACGGTCGCGGACGCTGAACAGACACCATCAGATGGATCTGATGGATCTGAGGTTGCTGTCAGCATTGCTGACGGTGCCTACGGAGCGGGTGCACGCATTTTGCAGGTTCAACTTGTTGAAGGTCCGTCGCCCCACTCCTTGGTGACTACTGGGCATAGCGTTAGCATCGATGTTGACAAGATCGTGGGACCCCTCAAATTCCGACCATGGCACACCGGAGATCGAATTCACCTCCATGGTGTCAGCGGATCGAAACTGGTCAGTGATGTCCTCACAGATGCCAAGGTCGATCACGGCACTCGAGGCTCGGTCCGTGTTCTTGCCGACGAACAGGGTATTTTGTGGATCTGCGGAGTGCGCCAGTCTGACCGTGCCAGATGCTCTGACGATACCGTTCGGTATCTTCATTGTCGGATGGAATGAATCCGACGCAACGCCAGCTTTGGTTTTCCGACAATTGACACTCTTTATGTCCCACGACGAATCTCGACTTCTTGTTAACGACCGCGTTTTTCGCCCCTTTATCGGGCCGGCGGAGATCTCGGAAATGGTATCCTCCATCGCAGCGAGGATAAACGCTGACTTTGCGGGCGACGAGCTCACGGTGCTGGTCATCCTGAAGGGCTCAGTCATCTTTGCCTCTGACCTCGTTCGCTGTCTTCACATGCCCGTTCGGATGGAGTTTACCCGAGCCTCGAGCTACGGTAGGGGGATGAAGTCCTCGGGCAGCATTACGCTTGAGGGGCTTTTTACTGACGTCACCGAGAGGAACGTGCTGTTCATCGAAGA
>JBJTEQ010000092.1:0-2785 GCA_046092945.1 Kapaibacterium sp. (SeqCode) | reverse complement strand
AGACGCACCTGGTGTAGCGCGTCAATGGACGATTCCGGATCGTCCGGATGCCCTGTGTCCATCACGCCCTTCCCCAGCAACGTCATGCGTGCCGTAAGGGACTCCAGCGACATCAGCTTACCGGCACGCATGACGTTGCTGGGTAAGGGCGTGATGGAAACAGGTCATCCGGAAGATCCGGAATCGTCCATTGAAGCGCTGAACCAGGTTAGTCTTGATGATGTTGCCCGCGTAGCATCGCAGTACTGCGATCCCGAGCTGTGGAGTACATGTACGATCCGGCTAGCGGCCGGATCCGATCATAACCTTTCTGATGATACCGACTGATGCTGAACGATCAGCAGATCGCCGCTCTCGACCGACACGTTCACCTTGCCGTTGTTGCCAACGCCGGCTCGGGTAAAACGTCCGTCCTCGTCGAGCGCTTCATGCGCATCCTCGTACTGGAATCCGTGCGACTCGATCAAGTGGTGGCTATCACCTTCACCCGCGCCGCTGCCGCCGAAATGCGTCAGCGTCTGCAGGAGAAGATCGACTCGATCAGCACCACTGCAAAGGAGCAGGCCCCCTACCTCGCACACATGTCCCTGCCGACACTGCAGACGAAGCTTCGCACGCTGTCGGCTCAGATCGGGACAGCACGCATCAGCACCTTTCACAGCTTCTGTGCGGGCCTTGTCCGACAGTATGCGGATGTGATTGGCCGCTCCAGCGACGTGCGAGATGCCGATTCCCGGCTCACCTCCGAACTGCGTGTAGAGGCCGTGGACCGGGCGATGAAGGGGCTCCTCGGCCCCAATGGAATCAATGATCCCTACATCCAGCAGATGCTGGATGTGCTCACGCCGTGGACGGTTTCCTCGCTGGTATCGCAGATGACCAGCAACTCGGCACAGCGTCGCGAGCACCTCGCCTGGTACGCTCTGCCCATCAATGAGCTTCGTTCGCAGCGTCAGCGTTGCGTTGTGCAACTTCAGTTTGAAGCCGGCCTCGAACTGGCAGCTCGGCTCCGCGTGCACATTCAACCGTACTCTGCAAGCCTGCCAGCGCTTGACGCACTTTGTGAGGAACTCCGCGACCTTCAGTGGCGCTGCTCGCAGAATGATGATACTGCACCAGCTGCCCTCGTGAAGCTCCATGAGACATGGTTTACAACGAAGCGGGAGATCCGCACTGCGGCCATCCCAAAGGATCAGCGCGGGCAGGACATGCCAAGCCCCATTCCGAGTGATCTCGAACTGAATCTCAGCATCCGTTCTGCGCAGTGGGATGATGCTGTTGAACAGCGTCAGATCCAGGTCATGCATGCCCTTGGCAAACTTGCCGAGGCCGCCGCACGCGAGTATGCAGAGTTGAAACGACGACGCAATGTGATCGACTTCGACGATATGATCGACGATGCGATGCAGCTCTTGCGTCACGAGGAGACTTCGGGCGTGATCCGTCAGTCAATCGCCTACGTGATGATCGACGAGTTTCAGGACACCGATCCCACACAGTATGAGCTCCTGGAACTCCTTGCCCCGGCGCTCACGGGACGTGATGCCAGCGGACCTAACGTCTACGTGGTGGGCGATGACAAACAGAGCATCTACGGCTTCCGTGATGCCGACGTGCGGCTGTTTCGTCGGGCACGACGTGCCATCCGGAATGCCAATGCAATCGGACCAGACGATGACGATGGCATACGTCCGCTGGCAATGTCATTCCGAATGCATCAGCTGCTGATCAGTGGTGTCAACGATATCTGTCGTCACGCCTTCGGAAGTGTGGCCGCACCCGACGAGGACGATGAGGTGTCATACGACGTTGCGTACCTCGATCTCGAGGCCGGTGTTCTGCGTTACGAGACTGCCTCGCTGGCAACAGTGCGTCTTGTCCCGGTTCCTGCTGATGATCTCCGAAAACAGAATGAGTTTGCGGCCGTTGCGCGGCAGATCGCACACATCCTTCACCCGTCATCCGGCTCGCAAGTGTTCGACAAGGATGTTCCGTCGCGCGCTCCACGCGCCGGAGATGTTGCCGTTCTTGTGCCACGCAATGCCGACAAGGCAATGATGGCCGAGGCTCTACGCGAGCTTGGCATTCCCTATAAGGTCTATGGTGGACGCGCATTCTTCTCCCGTCCGGAGATCGCCGATGTCCGCGCAGCTCTTACCGCAGCGGCCGATCCGCTGAGTGATCTTGCCACGGCAACTGCACTGCGCTCGAGTCTGCTCCGATGTTCTGATGATGATATCCTTGCCGCCTCGCTGCTCGGACGAACCACAAGTCTGCAGGATGGGCTGGCAATCCTTGCAGCTTCTGATGATGCTTCTGAGCAGATCGTGCAGGCCTCGATGTTCTTCAACCATCTGCGCACGATGCTAAGCCTGCAGCCGGTGAGTGAAGTTATCGGCCCCATGCTCTCTCATTGTGGCTGGTATGATGTTGCGGTTCATGAGCCCCGTTCACGACAGATGGTGGCCAATGTTGAGAAGCTGATCGCGATCTGTGCGGACGTTGAGCAGACGCAGTCTGCCTCCCTGGCTGATGTGCTGCGGGCCATCAGCGTTCCCGAGGACGATCTCGAAGCCGAAGAAGTTGTGCTCGGTGATGACAACGCCGTTCACCTGATGACTATTCATGGTTCCAAGGGACTGGAGTTTCCGATCGTTGCTCTGGCCGGACTGAATACACAGATCAAGACGCCGTCGGCGATCACATCCCATCAAATGGGGCCGACGTGCAGCTTTCCGGGCGAGCAGGTCGATACGACGAATCTTCTCAACAAGCAGACCGTACC
>JBJTEQ010000091.1:0-5963 GCA_046092945.1 Kapaibacterium sp. (SeqCode) | reverse complement strand
GCTCGTTGGTGGGATGTGGCGCGGAACACCACCGCAGACGGAAACAATTCGCGTAAGGAGCTCAGAGTACTCAAGGTCGCAGGATGTGATGAGCCCCATACCAACGGCAAGTGCATCAGCAGATGGCGCAGTTGGATTCGGCTCGATTGGCCGCACCGGCACCAGTCCGAGCCGGTCGGCCAGCATGCGGTTTGTTCCGCGAGGATGGGCGTCAAAAGCCGTGTGCACGCAGTAGACGAACAGGTTTGCGCGAAGGCATCGGGCCACAAGGCGCGCAACCCGCTCGCCGTCATCAAGCCGGTAAAGGGGCGAATAAATCAGCGGATGAAACGTTATGATGCCGTCTGCACCCAGGGAGATGGCCTCGCTCACAACCTCGTTGGTGATTTCCATGCAGCACAGGGCCGCGCGCACCGTTTCGGACGTACCTCGAATCTGCAGACCGACGTTATCGCCGGACATGGCACTTTCCAGGGGGAAGGCCCGTTGGAGGCCTATCTCAAAGTCGCTTAGGGTCATCAAGGGCTAAACTACGGAAAATGAAAGGATTAGCAATGTTATCCACATCCATGTCAGTCGTAGATTTGCGTCGATGAGCACGATTCACATTCATCGGCGGTCGACCTCACGTCACATACTCCTGATGCTCGCAGTTGGGATGCTCTGGCTTTCCACGGGGGTCTGCCGTGGACAGGTGACTGGCGCAGACCTGCCGGCAACGGATACCACGATCATCTTTCGTCCGGTGCGCCCCCTGCTCGAGGACGTCACAAACCACGCCGTGGCGTACAACAATGCCGGACTTTCTCTGTTGTTTTCATCGAGCGGCTGGGCGGTAGGGGGCTACTATGGAATCGAGATCGGCACAGGGGTGTCGCTGAACGTTGACCTCTTCATTACCGGACGACGAAACACGGATGAGTTTGAAAACGCAATCTTCAACAACAACTTTCTGGTGGTGTCGGAGAAGGTAAATCGGCTGCTCATGATCCCGCTGACGGCATCGATCCAGTACCGGCTGTTCCGCGAAAGCCTGCAGGAGACGTTTCGGCCATACGTCAGCATCGGTGCGGTTGCAGCAACGATCATTCGAACACCATATCTGGACTACGGCAATTACGGCGAGGTTCTGCGGTTTTACGAGTACTTCGAGTCCTTTGGATATGCAACCACTTATGTCCGCCCGGGCGCAATGCTGGGCTTTGGCGCAGTCTTTGGACCTGTAGGGAAGGGGAACCAGGTGGGCGTTGGACTGAAATACTACACGATACCCTTCGGTGGTGACGGACTGGAGAGCATCCGGTATAATCCGATCAAGGACTTTGGCGGACTGATCATTTCGATGACGATCGGCTCGGCCTGGTAGGAGCATGAAGTCCAACAATGAAGGCGCGGCTCAAGCGCATGGCGATGACCTCTGGACAATGCGCCCGATCGGCATTATCCGCACAGCCGCCACTGCCAAGTCCGACGCACCCCGTCAACCAGGGTGGGATGCGAACAAGCGTCCGGCAGTTGTTGAACTGCGGCCCGGGATGAACTTTGAGCAGGCCCTGAAGGATCTTGAGGGATGCGAACGTGTGTGGCTCGTGACGATCTTTCACAAGGCTGATAGCTGGAAGCCCCTTGTCCTGCCGCCGCGTGGACGTGTTAAACGGGGAGTGTTTGCAACACGCTCGCCGCACCGGCCCAATCCGATAGGGCTGACCTGCGTGCGCCTGCTCGACGTGAGCGGCCTGCGGTTGACTTTGGAAGACACTGATCTCCTGGACGGTACGCCCGTGATCGATATCAAGCCATATCTGGCCTATGCAGACGCGTTTCCCGAGAGTGCTCTGCCATGGGTTGATGAGCAGCCACCGCGCCCGTACTCGGTGTGCTGGCAGTGCAGCACTGATGATGTTCCGGCAGACCATGTTGCCTATGTCGAACGCACACTCTCTGCCGATCCGCTGCCGCATCCGTATCGGCGCATTCGGCGAGAAGCGGACGGTACATTTGTCCTGGCGATTCAGCGTTCGCGATTCCGATATAGCATAGAAGGATCATCGGTCACCATCATGAGTCACGACGTAGATTTGCGGCAATGAATGACATCCGTACGCTTCTTCATAAGCGCATCCTGATACTCGACGGCGCTATGGGGACGATGATCCAGCGCCTAAAGCTCACGGAAGACGATTATCGCGGCGCACGCTTCGCCGATCACCCAAGTGCTCTGAGAGGGAACAACGATCTGCTTGTTCTCACTCAGCCTGACGCTATTCGTCAGATCCATACCGAGTATCTGCGTGCCGGTTCCGATATCATCGAAACCAACACGTTCTCCTCGACACCACTTGGGCAGGCCGAGTATGGGTTATCCCACATTGCCCGAGAGATCAGTCGGGAAGGGGCACGCATTGCTCGCCAGGCAGCGTCAGACATGACGCGGCTTACGCCGGACAAGCCCCGTTTCGTAGCGGGGTCGATCGGACCAACGACGAAGATGCTGTCGATGTCGCCTGATGTTAACAACCCCGGTGCGCGCGCCGTGACGCTTGACGAAATGCGCCTTTCGTTCCGCGAGCAGCTGCTCGGTCTGGTGGAAGGGGGCGTTGACCTCATCCTCCTCGAAACGATCACCGACACACTCAATGCCAAGGCCGCCCTGAAGGCCTGGGCAGAGATCGTTGATGAGCAGCAGCTCACGATTCCGATGATGATCAGCGGTACCATCACGGACATGTCAGGCCGCACACTCTCTGGTCAGACACCGTCGGCCTTCTGGACGTCGATCGCTCATGCCCGCAACCTGCTTTCGGTTGGACTCAACTGCGCGCTTGGATCGGCAATGATGCGCCCCTTTATCGAAGAGCTCTCAACAGTTGCGTCGTCGTTTGTGTCGCTCTATCCCAATGCCGGACTCCCCAATGCCATGGGTGGCTATGATGAAAGTCCGGAGTACATGGCCGAGCAGGCACGTGAGTATGCGGGTGCTGGATTTCTGAACATCCTTGGCGGATGCTGCGGAACAACGCCGGATCACATTCGCGCGATGGCCGATGCAGTGGCATCGTGCACTCCGCGAGTACTCTCGGCGCCGACGGAGAACATGCGACTCAGTGGCTTGGAAATGGTGGAGATCCGTCCTGAGACAAACTTTGTGAACGTTGGTGAACGCACGAATGTCTCGGGGTCGAGGGCGTTTGCGAAGATGATCCTCAATGCTGATTATGAAAAGGCACTCGACGTAGCCCGTCAGCAAGTGGAGAATGGGGCTCAGATCATCGACGTGAACATGGATGAGGGGTTGCTCGACTCCGAGTCGGCCATGACCACATTCCTGAATCTTGTTGCAGCTGAACCGGATATCTCGCGTGTACCGGTGATGATCGACTCATCCAAGTGGACCGTGCTCGAGGCTGGTCTGCGCTGTATCCAGGGTAAGGGAATCGTCAACTCGATCTCGCTTAAGGACGGCGAAGAGGAGTTCATCCGGCGAGCAACGCTGTGTCGGGACTACGGCGCTGCCGTTATCGTGATGGCATTTGATGAGGTCGGTCAAGCAGATTCTTACGAGCGTCGCATTGAGATCTGCGCCCGAGCCTACAGGATCCTTACCTCTGAGGTTGGGATGCCGGCGCAGGACATCATCTTTGATCCGAACATTCTAACCGTTGCAACCGGTATCGAAGAGCACAATAACTACGCTGTCGATTTTATCCGAGCAACGAGCTGGATCAAACAGAACCTTCCCCTGGCAAAGGTCAGCGGTGGCGTCAGCAACATCTCGTTCTCGTTTCGCGGTAACGAGCCAGTGCGGCGGGCAATGCACACGGCGTTTCTGTATCACGCTATCCGTGCTGGACTCGACATGGGTATCGTCAATGCCGGACAGATCGATGTCTATGACGAGATCCCGGCGGATCTTCTCGAGCGCGTAGAGGATGTGCTTCTCAATCGTCGGGCGGATTCTACCGAGCGTTTACTGGACTTTGCGGCTACGGTAACCGAACGAAAGTCTGACGAAGGCGTCATCGAGGAATGGCGTGAACGCCCGGTTGCAGAGCGTCTTCAACACTCACTTGTCAAGGGGCTCACCGAGCACATTGACGCCGACGTTGATGAAGCGCTCCGTACGTACCCAACGCCCCTTTCCATCATCGAAGGTCCGCTGATGGATGGCATGAACTATGTTGGCGATCTCTTCGGTGCCGGAAAGATGTTTCTGCCGCAGGTTGTCAAGAGTGCACGCGTCATGAAGAAAGCCGTAGCGATCCTCACTCCCTACATGGAAGAGGAGAAACGTCGCTCGGGCACCGTGCAGCAGCACGCGGGTGTTGTTCTTCTGGCCACCGTCAAGGGTGATGTTCACGACATCGGCAAGAACATTGTCGGCGTGGTTCTAGGATGCAACAACTACAAAGTCGTCGACCTTGGCGTGATGGTTCCGGCAGAGCGTATCATCGATGCAGCCATTGAGCACGAGGCGGATGTGATAGGCCTTTCCGGGCTCATCACACCGTCGCTTGATGAGATGGTGCACGTTGCCAAAGAACTCGAGAGGCGAAAGGTTACCAAGCCCCTTCTCATCGGTGGAGCTACTACATCTCGCACGCATACAGCAGTGAAGATTGCGCCATCGGCGTCCTTCCCGGTGATCCACGTTCTTGATGCGTCCAAGGCTGTTCCTGTGGTTGGGTCGTTGCTGGCCAGTGATGGCAATGAAGCATTCACAACAGGAATCCGTGAGGAGTATGAGCGCCTCCGAAGCGAGTATGCCAGACGTTCTGATGCCAAAGACTACGTGACGCTTGATGCTGCGCGGGCGAACGCTCTCAAGGTCGACCCAGCTCTTATTGCACCAGCACCACGACAGCCGGGCGTTCATGTGTTTGATCGCATTGACCTTGCCGAACTGCGTCGCTACATTGACTGGACGCCGT
The DNA here is from genome assembly GCA_046092945.1 of Kapaibacterium sp. (SeqCode). GTDB lineage: Bacteria > Bacteroidota > Ignavibacteria > Kapaibacteriales > Kapaibacteriaceae > UBA10438. Next base: position 1,035 of record JBJTEQ010000091.1, on the reverse strand, counting down.
TCTTCCTCTCATGGGAACTCAGGGGGCGTTACCCGGCAATCTTTGATGATCCTGTTGTTGGCCAGCAGGCCAAGGCGTTGTTCGACGATGCTAACGTGCTTCTTGACTCGATTGTTACGAACTCATCGTTCAGAGCACGTGCTGTGTGTGGTCTCTTCCCGGCCCACCGCTCAGCACCCGATGACGTGGTCATCAATGGCTCTGCGACGCTGCACTTCCTGCGTCAGCAGGGCAAGCGTGCGAGCGGTCTACCCCATCTGTCTCTGGCCGATTTCATTGTCCGGGATGAGCAAATGCCTCCGGATACCACCGACCATATGGGGGCCTTTGCCGTGTGTGTTGGCGACGGAGTCGACGAGCTTGCCCAGCGCTACGTGCAGGCCAATGATGACTATTCTGCCATCCTTGTGAAGGCCCTGGCAGACCGTTTGGCCGAGGCCTGCGCTGAGTGGCTTCATGAAAAGGTCCGCCGTGATCTCTGGGGATACGAAGCAGGAGCCCCCTTGCCAACAGACGACATGCTGTCGGAGAACTATCAGGGAATCCGACCGGCACCTGGATATCCGGCATGTCCGGATCATACGGAAAAGCGAACGCTCTTTGGTCTCCTCGACGCGCCGAACTCCATTGGCCTGTCGCTAACAGAGAGTATGGCTATGGTGCCTGCGTCAAGCGTTAGCGGCTGGTACTTTGCCCATCCTCAGTCAGCCTACTTTGCCGTTAACGGGATCCTGGCCGACCAAGTGGCTGATTATGCCCGACGAAAGGGGCTCAGCGAGGATGATGCAAGTCGCTGGCTTGCACCGAATCTGGTCGAGGGTCGATGACCGCCCCTGATAACCGCGTCTCTGTAGCCGTGCTAGGAAGCGGCGCCGGTAGCAATGCCGCAGCCCTGATCGATCATTCGTTGAAAGAAGGCTCGTCCTATCGGGTTGATCTGGTCATTGCCACACGTGGCGATGCCGGTATCGTGTCTGTTGCCGGTGCTCGGCATATCCCTGCAGTGGTGTTGCCTGCAGACGGCTGGCAGGACGC
>JBJTEQ010000090.1:0-5600 GCA_046092945.1 Kapaibacterium sp. (SeqCode) | reverse complement strand
GCCCAGCAGGGTGGCTCCCTTCGGCTCGGGCGAGATGACCTCTGCTACGTTTGCCTTAATGATGTCCTTGAGAGCATCAAAGCGGATCTGCACCCGACGGTTGTCGTCGGGGTCGCGCAGCATGACGACAGAGAAATTCTTCGTCTTTCCCTTCGGGTGCTGCCATCCGTTGATTTCGTTGTGATTCATCTCCGGAAGCAGGTTGCCGAAGGCTAGCTGCTTGGCGTTTTCTTGGATCTGACCCCTCCATCGCAGATTTACGACGTCCATCCGCTCGTTGGCAGAGTAGATCACCGGGACTGAGCCATGAAGCTTCTTGGCGATCTGCAGAGCTGGGTTCTTGGCCGCAGAAGAGGCATAGAGGTCACGGGCTTCCTCGGTATGTGCCAAGATCTCGCGAATTCCCTTGGCATTCATGCGTCCGGCGCGGGTATCCATAGCCCCATACCGTTGCATGATCGTCAGAAGCGGGAAAAACGAGTAGGCGATAGCGCAGCGGGGCTGGTATCCCGGTGGGATGTTGATGATGGGGAATCCGTACGTAATCGCCCGCTTACCAAGTTGTCCACCGGTAGTGATACAGACCACGCGCATGGTCTTTTTTCGCACATCATCGAAGGCGGCCAGCGTTTCTTCCGTCTCGCCGGAGTAGCTCGAACAGACTACGTTGGTGTCACTGTCCATCCAATTAGGCACGCTGTACCCGCGGTGGACGGAGATGTTGAGATGGTCTGCACCAACGGTAGATGCAGCATAACTACGAAGGAGATCAGCACCGATGGCAGATCCTCCTAAGCCGAAGAATGCATAGCGGTTAGACGTAGACTGCTGGCGCCACAACGGGGCGTTTTCACCGATACTGACAGCTTCCTTTACCTGCTCCGGGAATCGATACAGAGTATCGAACATCTTTGAGGCATCGAGCGACGCGGCCGGATTTTTGGGCATGGTGGCCCCTTTCGTGCATGAGCAATGGCGGCGATAATAGAAAGTGTTACGATTGTTTCCAAACGAAAACGAAATCAGTCCTCACCTTTCGGATTGCGTAGTTCCACGGGCGGGGTGCTCTGCTTCTGCCGAAACCGCATGTTGAGAAACTCTACACTGATGGAAAAGAGCATTGCTGTATAGACGTATCCCTTCGGGATGTGAACGCCAACCCCCTCGAGCATCAGGACGAAGCCTACCATCATCAGGAAGGCCAACGCCAGGATCTTCACCGTCGGATGGCGATGAATGAAGGCCGAAATCCTGCCCGCGCTCAGCTGCATTACGATCACGGCGATGACGACGGCGATTGCCATGACCAGGAAATTCTGCGATAACCCGATGGCGGTGATGACGGAATCGATAGAGAAGACGATATCCAGGACTACGACCTGCAGGACGATTCCGGCGAAGGCACCTCGCTTGCCCCCTTGCTCTTCATGGGCGGAGCCCTCGAGCTTGGCGTGGATCTCGCTGGTTGACTTGGCCAGCAGGAATAGGCCCCCGCTTAGCATGATCAGATCTCGTCCGCTTACGCCCCAGGGGGCGGTCATGGCCAGCATCTGGGGGATATGAAACAGCGGCGACGTTAGCTGGGCTATCCAGACAGCCCCCATCAGGAAGAAGAGCCGCAGGATGAGGGCCAGGGAGAGTCCGATCGTGCGTGCCCGCTGCTGATCGCTGGCGTCCAGGCGGCCGACGAGGATCGAAATGAAGATGATGTTGTCGATCCCGAGGACGATCTCCAGTACGGTGAGCGTGAGAAGGGAGACCATGCCGTCGGCGGTGAAGAGTGTTTCCATGGATGCAAAACTAAATTTGTTCTTATGACCTTCATCAGTATCGATCCTTCGACCGAAAAGCTCGTCGCGGAGTTTCCCGGCCACTCACCCGAAGATGTGACGATGATCATTGCGTCGTCAGCCGATTCTCAGCGTGTTTGGGCACAGCAGAGTATTGCCGAACGAGCCAGCGCGGTGGTGCGTCTTGCCGACGTGCTTGATGAGCACCGGGATGAGGCCGCACGGCAGATCACTCTGGAAATGGGGAAGCCCCTTTCCCAGGCACGCGCCGAGGTGGAAAAATGCGCCGGGGTATGCCGCTATATGGCCACGATCGCTCCGTCCGTTCTTGCCGATGAGGTCATCGATGCGGAGTTTCCGGAAAGTCGCGTTCGTGCCGAGCCCCTTGGCCTGATCCTGTCGATCATGCCATGGAATTTCCCGATGTGGCAGTTCTTTCGGTTTGCTGCGCCGGCACTGATCGCCGGAAACGGCGTGATTCTGAAGCATGCTCCATCGACGATGGGATGCGCGCTGATGGCTGTGGAACTGTGCCGAAAAGCCGGAATCCCTGAAGCACTTGTTTCTGCCTTGCTCATCGATGTACCACAGGTGGAGTCGGTGATCGCCCACCCTCTGGTGTCAGCCGTGACCTTTACGGGTTCCACAAAAGGCGGAAGCGCCGTTGCGGAACTCGCAGGACGCTACATCAAGCGCACAGTATTGGAGCTGGGGGGCAGCGATGCCTATATCGTGCTCGACGATGCAGACCTGGATGTGGCGGTGAATGCGTGTGTGAGCGGCAGACTCCTTAACGCCGGACAGTCGTGTATTGGTGCGAAGCGATACCTGGTGCATTCATCGATGCACTATGAGTTTGTTGAGCGGACGGCACGTCGATTTGATTCTGCAATTGTCGGACATCCAATGGAGTCCACCACCGAGGTCGGCCCCCTTGCCCGCGCTGATCTGCGCCAGACTCTTCTCGATCAGGTCAGCCGGTCCCGCATGAAGGGGGCTTGCGTTGCAACACACCGAAGTCAGGATGATGTTCCATTGACAGGCTGGTACGTTCCACCGATGCTTCTCGTTAACGTCGATTCATCCAATCCTGCCTTTCGCGAAGAGCTCTTTGGACCTGTCGCAACGGTAACAGTGTTCAATGACGACTCCGAAGCGGTCCGACTCGCCAACGATTCGGTCTATGGTCTCGGCGCGGCAGTGTTTTCGAAGGATCACGATCGTGCTCGGAAAATCGCCGAGCAGCTGCAGGTAGGCACGGTGTTCATCAACGACTTTGTCCGTAGTCATTCAGCACTTCCATTCGGCGGCGTAAAGCAATCCGGCTACGGACGCGAACTTGGCCGCTGGGGAATGCTGGAATTCGTCAACGTAAAGAACGTTACGACTGGCTGATCCGCGCAACGCGCGCATCGCGGCGCTGTTTTGCCAGGGCACGCAGGTCGACAACATGATCGGCCTCGTCAACGATTTCTGCCCCGAGCATTGTTTCCAGCACATCTTCCATCGTGATAATGCCTTCGACGCCGCCGTGCTCGTCCACAACCATGAAGACATGCTGCCGCTGCTGCAGGAACTGCTCAAGTGCTCGGTCGAGAGTAATATTCTCGGGGATGTATCCCACGTCGCGCTTCAAGCGCGTAAGCTCCACGGACTGACGTCCGGCAAGCGCTGCACGGAGGATGTCCTTGGTCATAACGTAGCCGGTCACGGAGTCCAGGTCCGCCCCGTCATAGATCGGCAGTCGCGAGAACATCTGCAGCTCGGGCTGCTTGATTGCTTCGGCAACGGTCAGCTCTGAGCTCATGCCGGCCACGACCATACGAGGGGTCATCACGTCTCCGACTTCGATGCTGCTGAGCTGCATGATGTTGGTCATGATCCGATACTCACCCGGGTCGAGAGCCCCTTCCTCACGGGCGGTTTCTACGAGTGCCTCGAGCTCTTCGCGAGCTTCTTCTTCCTCTTCTTCCTGGGAACGGGGCTTGGTAAGCGTTACAAGCAGACGATTCACCAGCAGCATCGGCGCTGAGAGGACTGTGACGATTGCCAGCGACGTGCTGGCAAAGCGCAGCAGATGATCCGCCGAGCGCTCGCCTATAGTGCTGGCAACAACTTTCACGAGAGCAAGACCAGAAGCAAGCAAAGCCACGTCCAGAGCAATGCGTCCGCCGTCACTGTTGGCCACCATGACCATGCCAACCACGGCAAGGATCTGCACAACCACATCGATGAGACTGATCGACAATCGTGCCTCGTTCGGTTCGTCGAGCGCACGCTTCAATCGGCGTCCAACAGCTGAGCCCTCATCGGCCATTGTGCCGACAACCGAGATCGGGAGATTCGTCAGGACTGTGGCAACCAGCTCCAGGTAGCCACTGATGATGACCGAGATGGCCAGTAAGGCAACGTCCATTACTTCGCTCGGAACTCCGTGTTGACGATGCGCACCGGACGTGGACTCGTCATGATACCATACGGGGTACTCACCGTTGGAGTGGCCTCAACCATGAGCTTTGTCGGCTCTGAGTTTAAACCACCGATCGACAGAGCCAAGGCCATGAGATCGTCATAGCCACGGTCATTGATCACATTCGAAAGGTCTACCGAGATCTCCAATGGGAAGGGGGCTGATGTGCCGCCACCGGGAATGGCGACCTCGTTGCGAATATCGCCGCTCACGCTCGGACGCTCATCAATGTAGAGCTTCCATGGCAGTGCTTTCAGCGTAAGGTTTGCCGGCTTGCCACCGCCACTTCCGTCATTGGGGTTGCGGGCCTCGACGAACACCGTAAAGGTTGTCAGGAGCTTCTTCGTGTGATAGGCCTGCAGAAGATTGTAGGCATCAACGCCGGAGATGTTCTTCAGGTTACTCAGTCGTGAAATGTCAACGCCGGCTACGCGCATATTCTCCACGCGGACCACTCGGAACTGCATGTCCTTGAGCGACATGATCGAGTTGGCCATGTCGCGAATGCTGGCGCATGAGGTGGCGAGAAGAAGAACAACAACAACGAATGAACGAAGGATCATAACGAAGATTCTGCTGCGGTGAGAAGAAGTCGAGAGGCGATCATTCCGCTGGTGGCCACAAGAGGAATACCTCCACCGGGATGAGCACTGCCGCCAACATACCAAAGATTTTTCACCTCTCGCGAGCGCTGCCGGGGACGCAGAAAGGCACTCCATGGCGTGTTTGAGGAAGCCCCGTACAGTGAGCCCCTGTCGGTTGACCATTCCGATGCCATGGTGTCGGGCGTGCGAATGTTCATGGCATGAATGTGCGGACGAAGACCAAAACGCTCCATGCGGCGCAGGACCAGTTCTGCGCGCTCCTCGGCGTGACCCTTCCAGACTGAGTTGGTTCCATCACCATCGTGTGACCCGGAGCCCCGTGCCGGAGCATTCACCAGGACGAACCAGTTCTCCTTTCCGACAGGTGCCAGTGAAGCGTCCGCCGCACATGAGCGGGAGATGTAGATCGTGGCGTCGGGATGCGGATGATCACCCTTTTCGATTGAATCGAACTCCGCACGGTAATCATCGCTAAAGAGGATGTTGTGCTGCGCCAGTCCTCTGTCACTGCTATCCGTGCGGAGTTCAATGCGATCGATAAGGGGGATCATCCGCATCCCGATGCCACGATCTACATCTCCCGCTCATGTGCGGCAGACGCTTCACTGGCACCTGCCGGAAAGGAAAACTGGTTCGTCCTGGTAAATGCTCCGGCACGGGGCTCCGGCTCATTTGATGGTGACGCCACCTCATCGGTGTGGAAGGGTCATGCCGAGCAACGAGCTGAATTGGTCC
>JBJTEQ010000089.1:0-9176 GCA_046092945.1 Kapaibacterium sp. (SeqCode) | reverse complement strand
GTATGGTGGATTCCCCGCAGTATCATGGAGGGTCCCACTAATGCGGTGTACTGTCTGGTATCGGTCTCGCATGAGCTTTAAATGATAGAAGCCACTACTGTCTTTCGGTAGTCGCGCATCAACCGTCATGATGTAATCATCAGGCTCCACCCACGGATCTGTTGACGAGCATGCATTGAGAAGCAGGACGAACGGAATCAAGCAAGCGCCAATAGCGAATGCTACAAGAAGAGAATGATGGAGTCTTTGGTGGGTCATCAGAAGATCATTGGGTTTCATGATGGTCGTTCCGTACTCTGCGCAGTAGCAGCATGCCGAGCACAAGAAACATGATCAGTGAGAGCAGTGCATAGCGGTAGCTGTTCGACATCGACAGTACGACTCCAAATGTCAGTGGGCCGAACCAGGCGGTACCCTTGTCGCTGATCTCGTACAGAGAGAAGTACTCTGCCTCACGTCCGTGAGGAATAAGGCGTGAAAACATCGAGCGGCTAAGGGCCTGCGAGCCCCCTAGCACAATGGCTATCACAACGGCGAGAACGTAGAACCATGAACCGGAAGCTGGCATCACGTAGGCGAATAGCAGCGCAGCTGCCCATCCCATAAGGCTGATCGTGATAGCACGCAATGTTCCGACACGTGAGGCCATGCGCTCAAAGAGAAGCGACCCGGCAATGGCAACAAACTGCACGAGAAGTATGGCCTGCGTGAGTACATCAAGTCCTAGACCGAGCTCCTGGCTGCCATACACGCTGGCCATAGAGATCACCGTCTGAATGGCCTCGTTATAAAGGACATAGGCGACAAGAAAACGCGCGGCCTGCGGATGCTGCTTGACATGCCGAAGCGTGTCTCGCAGCTGGGTAACGGCCGCGCCAACGCGGATCTTGCCAACGGTGCGTCGAATGCCTGCAAGAAGTACGAGCGGAACAATCGTAAACACCGCCCACCAGAGGCCGGTGCTGGCAAGGATCATCCGGATGGTCCACGACTTCTCGTCGCCGGTGGATGCGGTCTTGAACCACAGCAGGTGCAGCAGCAGCGCTATCCCACCTCCCAGATATCCGAAGGCCCAGCCACGAGAGGAAACCTTGTCGCGCTCGTCGGCAGTGGCGAGGTCGTTGAGAAAGCTATTGGCAACAACGATACTGGCACCGAAGCTGGCGTTGGCAATGATGAACAATCCGGCGCCGACGAGATAGGATGTCGCATCATGCTGGACGACGGAAAGTGCGCTTGTTGCCGCTGCGCCGATCAATGCCGTCAGCGCAAGCAGCTGACGTTTGCGGTGCGAAGCGTCGGCTATAGCACCAACAATCGGGAGCAGCAGAAGCTGCATGATCACCGACGCTGATACGCAGAACGAGAACCACGAGCCGGGATGCAGCGATAGCCCCAATATTCTCAGGTGTCCATCGACTGCCGCGTGCTCAGCTACGGAGGTCAGGTACGGGCCGAAGAACACCGTGACGACGGATGTCGTAAAGGCGCTGTTGGCAAAGTCGTAGAAGTACCAACCGAGACGCTGACGGGCATGTGTGGACATGGGCCGAATATACGTCCTTCGTTCTCGCTGGATAGCCCCCTAAATTGCAGGTTCACACGAGCAAGGAAACCGTATGCATGTGCTTGGACCAAGCAAGAACTTCCTGGCGATCGAGCCGGAGCATTCATCACTCGAGACATCGAAGATCGCGATTGTATCTGCCCCCTACGAGCACACCGTCAGCTATGGTGGCGGGGCAAAGCACGGACCCAAGGCAATCGTCAAGGCCAGTGCGTACGTTGAGTTTTACGATGATGAAACAGATAGTGAGCTCTGCTTCAACACGGGCATCGCCACGCTGTCTCCGATCAAGTTTGGAAAGGCCGTCGACCGTGCTGCTCTGGATATGATCGAAGAGCAGGTCACGTCGCTCCTTGAGATGGACAAGTTTGTGGTAACGTTGGGGGGCGAGCATACCATTTCGACAGCACCTATTGCGGCCCACTACCGAGCCTATCCGAAGATGAGCATTCTGCACTTCGATGCGCACTCGGATCTGCGTCATGAATACCAGGGATCTCCATGGTCTCATGCCAGCTTTATGGCTCGCGTTGCCGAGTTCTTCCCGACGCAGCGAATCACGCAGGTTGGTATCCGCGCGCAGTGCATCGAAGAGGCGCAGTTCATTCGCGAAAAGAAGATCAATGAGTTTTACGCCTCGGCTATCCGACGCGGACTCCACGGGGCAAACTGGCAGAAGAGCGTCGTCGATACACTGGCGAAGGATGTGTACATCACGTTCGACGTAGATGCCTTTGATCCGGCCATCATGCCGTCGACCGGAACGCCGGAGCCGGACGGACTGCTGTACAGTGAAACAATCGATGTGATACGGGCCGTAGTGGCCAGCGGCCGACGCATTATCGGACTCGACGTTGTGGAGCTTGCACCGGTCAAGGGGCTTGCCCATCCCGATCTGACGACGGCGCGACTCGTCTACAAGATTCTTAACCTGGCATTTGCCACACCATCAAAGAAGCGATGAACCTCCGCGAAGAAATCGAACGTCTCTACGCCATTGCCCCGTCAGAACTGAAGTACGATCCACGCATCGGCGACGTATGCGATGAGATCCTGCGGGCGCTGAATCATGGTGAGATCCGCGCCGCCGAACCAGATGGATCAGGGGGCTGGCGCGTGAACGCCTGGGTCAAGCACGGCATACTCCTGCTCTTTCGCATGGGGGCCATGGCTGACATGTCTACGGACGACAACTTCCGGTTCTTCGATAAGCACACGCTTCCCACCAAGCGCATTCTGCTCGACGACAACGTCCGAATCGTGCCGGGTGGCTCGTCGATCCGCACCGGTGCATACATCTCGTCCGGTGTAATCTGCATGCCACCGATGTATATCAACATCGGCGCGTGGATCGGCCCCGGAACCATGGTCGACAGTCACGCACTGGTGGGCACCTGCGCTCAGATCGGCGCACGAGTACACATCAGCGCAGCTGCACAGATAGGGGGCGTCCTTGAGCCCGCCGGAGCCCGTCCGGTGATCATCGAGGACGACGTGATGGTAGGGGGCAACTGCGGCGTCTATGAAGGCGTCCGCGTCTGCACCAGAGCGGTTCTCGGCAGTGGTGTTATTCTCAATGCCTCAACACCCGTGTACGACCTTGTGAATGAGACTGTCCTGCGAAGCACGGCTGATAAGCCCCTTGCCATCCCTGAGGGGGCGGTGGTCGTAGCCGGCGCACGCACGGTGTCCGGTGACTGGGGTGCACAGAATGGCCTATCGATCAGCACTCCGCTGATCGTAAAGTATCGAGATGAAAAGACGGATGCGCGCACGGCACTCGAGAGTGCGTTGCGCTGAACCGTGACGCTTAGCTCAGCGTCGGGTCACCCTTTTCGCGGTTCAGCCGGACAGCCTGCTTGACCATCGACTCGAAGGTCTCACGGCGGACGTCTTTCGCTGAGCGGATTGTCATACTCCGCATCATCGAAAGATCACCACTGAGCAGTCCCTCGGAGTCTGAGATCTCCGTGCCGCGCCAGAATCCGAAGGTAATGTAGTCCTTGTAAGCCTTGAAAAAGCACACCGGTCCGTTCGCACTGAACACCGGCTGGGACCACATGATGCTCTCTTCGATGTCGGGAGCAACGCTATTCACGATGCTGCGCAGGGTCGTGAGGACCTCGCGCTGCCAACCCTTGTGTCCGTTGACGTATTGCTCCACCGTGGCGGCGCTCACGGGCACGTATGCCGGCGCTTCTTCGCGCTGCTTCGGCGCGTCAACGTATTCGCCCCGCGTCTGGCGCCTGTTCAGCACAGATCCGCGTGGTGGACGTTCTTTCTTCTCGCCCATTGGCTGCTCTGGGCGCTGCTGCTGGTTCTGCTTCGGCGGACGCTGGCGATCCTGAGCTAGTGAATTCGGCTGGCCGTTTTGCGTTGGGCGTGGCTGAGGATTCGGTTGGGCGTTTTGCGTCGGACGTGGCTGCGAATTTGGCTGACCGTCCGATCCACCCTCAGAGCGACCTCTTCCGCGATTGCGTCGGCGGTTGCGACCGCTACGCTCGCCCCCTGCCTCCGTGTTGGCCGGAGAATCCTCTCCAGCAGGAGCTGGGCGTTCCCCTGTTGGTGCGGCGACACCCTCAGCCGGATTCCGAGGAACCGGCTGAGGACGGGGCTGCTGTTGCTGTGCTGATGATGGCGCGTCAGATCCGGAATCGGTCTGCGTCTGCTGGCCGTCTTCCCGTGGACCCGATCCGCGGCGGCCGCGACGAACGCGGCGTCGACCCGAACGGTCGTCTCGTGACTGATCGCCACCGCCCTGTGGGGCGGGACCTGATTGTGGATTCTGATCGTCTGATTGCGTCATCGTAATAAGCGAATTTGACCGAGAGAATGGGCAAATATACGGAGCCAGCCGGTAGGGGGCTGGGGGACTTTACCCCTCAAATGGATGATCGCGAACCGTTGGAATGCGCATCTTGATGAGCTTCTCAATGTCACGCAGCGATGAGCGATCCTCTGGGGTTGCCAATGTTACTGCAATGCCGCTGCGGCCAGCACGGCCTGTGCGGCCAATTCGGTGGACGTATGTTTCTGCAGCTTCCGGCACGTCGAAGTTTACAACGTACGGCAGCTGGGCAATGTCGATGCCGCGGGCTGCGATGTCGGTTGCCACGAGCACGCGTGTGCGTCCTGACTTGAAGTCATGCAGTGCCTTCTGACGCGCTGTCTGGGATTTGTCACCGTGGATCGATGCGGCCTTCAGACCAACCTTCATCAGATCGCTGGTCACGCGGTCAGCGCCACGCTTAGTGCGCGTGAACACCAGCACGCTACCCTCGAGATCGTCGTTCAGAAGATGTGCCAGCAGAGCACGCTTGCGGTCGCGTTCCACGTAATACAGGCGCTGGTCGACCATTTCCGTAGTCGTGTTCTCCGGTGTTACGGCGATGTGAACCGGGTCAGACAGCAGCGAATTCGCGAGATCGCGGATCTCACGAGGGAGCGTGGCCGAGAAGAACAACGTTTGGCGCTGGGTAGGAATCAGCTTCACGATCTGACGGATCGATGGCATGAATCCCATGTCCAGCATGCGGTCTGCCTCATCCAGCACAAACGTGTGGATGTGCGATAGGTTCAGCGCGCGGTGGTCTACAACGTCCAGCAGTCGGCCCGGAGTGGCGATCACGATATCGACGCCACGGCGGATCTGGTCGATCTGCGGACGGATGCTAACGCCACCCAGTAGCACCACGGAGCGAACCTTCAGCCCCTTGGAATAGGTGCGAATGCTCTCGTCGATCTGCACTGCGAGCTCCCGCGTTGGCGCAAGCACCAAGGCGCGCGGTCCGCCACGGAAAGGGCCTTCGTTGAAAAGGCGATGGAGAATCGGCAGGCCAAAAGCTGCCGTTTTGCCTGTGCCCGTCTGGGCACAGCCGAACACGTCACGTCCGGCCATAACGACCGGGATGGCTTGTTCCTGAATAGGGGTTGGGGTTGTGTACCCCGCAGATTCGACGGCCTTTTGAAGGGGCGCGCAAAGCTGCAGTTCAGCAAAGGTCATGGACCTCTCCTACAGAATGTGGGAATATGGAACGGTTCCCATCTCTCAAGCCGATCGCTGATCGGCTCCAATGCAACCGTGAATCACCACACTACCAGGAGAGAACGGGGCACAGAGAAGAAAAGCCGCGGTGCCAGGCGGCACCATCTACCAAGCCCGATCATATATCGGGCGCGCTGGTAGACGCACAAAGATACGAAGAAGTGTGGAAGAACTGTGGATAACGTCAATGACCGAGACGTGCGCGCAGTTCCTGATCGAGTGCGTCGAGGAATTCTTCCGTGTAGAGGTAGTGCTCACCGTGACGTACGCCGTTGCCGTGAATGCACACGGCTAGGTCCTTGGTCATGCGTCCACTCTCTACCACATCCACGCAGACACGTTCGAGCGTCTGGCAGAAGTTGACGAGCTCCGCATTGCCATCGAGCTTGCCACGAAACTCCAAGCCCCGTGTCCAGGCAAAGATGGAAGCTATGGGGTTGGTTGACGTTGGCTTGCCCTTCTGGTGGTCGCGGTAGTGACGCGTTACGGTGCCGTGGGCCGCTTCGGCCTCCATGGTCATGCCGTCTGGCGTTACGAGCGTTGAGGTCATGAGTCCAAGTGAACCGAATCCCTGGGCAACGGTATCCGACTGAACGTCGCCGTCGTAGTTCTTGCATGCCCAGACGAAGTTGCCATTCCACTTCAGCGCTGATGCCACCATGTCGTCGATAAGACGATGCTCATAGGTGATTCCCAGTTCGCTGAACTTTGTTGCAAACTCTGCGTCAAAGACCTCTTGGAAGATGTCTTTGAACCGGCCATCGTACTTCTTGAGAATAGTGTTCTTGGTGCTCAGATACAGAGGCCAGACCTTCATGATTGCCTGATTCATACAAGCGCGAGCAAAGCCGCGGATCGATTCGTCGGTGTTGTACATGGCAAGAGCCACGCCGTCGCCCTTGAAATTGTACACTTCGAATGACTGTGCCTCGCCGCCGTCCTCTGGCGTGAAGGTAACAGTAAGCTTTCCTTTACCCTTTGTTACGAAGTCCGTCGCGCGGTACTGATCACCAAAGGCGTGACGTCCGATGCAGATCGGAGCGGTCCAGTTCGGCACGAGTCGTGGCACGTTGCTGCAGACGATCGGCTCGCGAAAGACCGTGCCGTCGAGAATGTTACGGATCGTGCCGTTGGGCGACTTCCACATCTTCTTGAGCTTGAACTCTTCGACGCGTGCTTCGTCCGGAGTGATCGTTGCGCACTTGATACCAACGTTGTACTTCCGGATCGCCTCAGCCGCATCGATCGTCACCTGATCATCGGTCGCATCACGATGCTCAATTCCAAGGTCGAAGTACTTGATGTCCAGTTCCAGATATGGAAGGATCAGCTTTTCCTTGATGAACTTCCAAATGATGCGTGTCATTTCGTCGCCATCGAGTTCGACGACGGGGTTGACTACGATGATCTTCGCCATGGTTTGATTGCAGCTGGTTGATGAAACAGAATGACGAAGATACGGACTCAACGACTCAGGATATGGTCGGCCGCTGCTTTGCCAGAGAGGGCCGCCCCTTCTATACGAGCTCCGCCAAAGGCATCGCCACCAAGCAGGAGTATGGGTTTGCTGTGAAGAATACTGAAAGGGGCTCTGCAGACTGTTGTTGGCTGGGAATAACGCCACCGATGAATCACGGACGTTGTGATAGCCGACCCCAGGTATCTGCGGACCTCATCGATCATGATCGTGTGAGCTGACTCCGGATCCTCGAGATACTGTCGGGCGAACTCTACAGTGCTGTGAATCGTGATGCACGAAGTGGGGGAGATACCCTTTGCAGCATTATCCGAAACGAGGGCAATCGCTGGAGACTCGGCTGGACGAAATGGTCCGCCAGGGGGCAGTCCGCTTGGGCCATCGAGAGTTGCTAACACGGCAAAGCAGGGGTCGTAGCAAATGTTCTGCAACTGACTCATCGTCTCGGATTCGAGTTCGAGCTCGTCAACGTCAACGAGCGCAAGAGCCTGGGGAATGGGAGCTGTGATAAGGCATGCTTCACAGCTCATGACATCTCCTGTCTCAAATGACACATCCCATCGGCCGTCCGAGCGGCGAATCTTGGTAACAGTGACAGATGTGCGGACGTCGAGTCCCTGCGCAAGGTGCTTTGCGATGGCATTCATGGATGTAACGCCCCGATACCTAACGTGCGACTCAGCATCGTCACCGGCGAACCATGGAGCGATAATGCCTGCCCCTTGCAGAGTGCTGATGATGTTCGTGAACCACTCGGTGCGAGATGTCATGAACTGTGCACCATGATCAAACACGGCGTCGTCGATACGTCGTGTGGCCATGCGACCACCAACGCCCCGTCCCTTATCAACCACAGTAACATCTTCTCCGGCATCCTGCAGTAGTCGTGCGGCCGTCAGCCCGCACATTCCGGCTCCGATAACAAGGGTTTTCATGAAGCAAGTTAGCTCGGATACAGCGAGTATTTTCGCGGCATGGCCTGGATCGTCGATGCCGTGTATGCTCATGACTATGTTGTTGCGGTCTGCGACAACACCCGGCGTTGTGCCTTCGTTGATCTTGCTGAATGCCTCACCGGTGCGCTTTTCGCCTGCCGGGATAGATCACTCTTTCGGCTTGTTCGCGCTGCCACGGGCACTTTGGTGTGGCCAGGCGGATTCGATATTGATCCTGAACGTGTGCTTGAACATGTCATTCCTGATTCGGAGCTCGCTGCACGCGTCACGCTGGAGACCGCTGATCGCTCAAGGATTCTCACATCACGTGAGGATTCAATGCCGATCATCTCCATTTTCTATGGCCTCATCATCAGGATGTACCATGATGAGCAACGACATCACTCACCGCATCTGCATGCCTACTATGCAGAGACGGAAGCTGTGTTCGATATAGCAACCGGCGAGATCATCGCAGGGCAGATGCCAACGTCTCAGCGGCGTCTCGTGCAGGCATGGATAGAGCTGCATTCGGATGAGCTACGGGCGAACTGGGAGCTGCTGCGCGCCGGGGAAGAACCGGTTCGGATCAGAGGTCTGCAGTAGAAACCAGCCGTCGCACCTTCTCCCGGCAGATCTGTTTCAGTTTGCGCGGCGAAACGATCGTTAGAACATCGGCCCATGAGACGATCCATGAAACAAGCTCTGGCGATAAGGGGGCCTGCAGGTCGATCGTCAGTGAACCGTTGCGATGACGCGTTAGCCGTTGCGATTGATGCCACTGGCGTGAGGCAAAGAACTCGGCAGCGGACGCATCAACTTTCAGGCTGACGTCGTGCACATCGCCGTCGTAAACTCCAAAGCGGGCACGACGGTATTTCCGCTCGTCGAAGGTGTGCAGTGGTGACTTCACGTCGCTGGCCCGCTCGACATGGTCGATGCGATCAACGGCAAGGGTGATGTATTGGTTGTGCGTCGGATGCCAGGCTGCCACATAGAGCCGTCCGGCATGATTGATCATTCGACAAAAGCTGACAACGAAGGTCTTGGTTTCGCCTCCGTGGATGGAACGATACGTAACGCGATCCCAGTGAGGATCCGTGATCGCGAAGATGATCTGCGCCAGCACGCTGTCGTCCAGAGCATTGGCAT